>WRGP01000178.1 GCA_009787135.1 Bacillota bacterium
GCCCGTCACGATGCGAATGGCCCCCACGCGGGTGCACAGCAGCAGGTCCAGGGTTTGACGCTCCCTCTCCCCCGCGATGGCGCCCGCCGTGAGCGCGGGCGCGACGAGTATGATCAGAAAGAACTGCATCACGGAGAGGTAGATATAGGACTCCAGCCCCACGCGCAGGTCGCCCAAAGTGACCTCGCGGCTTTGCATGACGATTATCTCTCTGGCCGATACCAGCAGCACAAACAAAACGTACAGCGTGATCAGCAGCGGCGCGCGGCAGGAGCGCATGCGCCTTGTCATTGACGATTCAAATATGGGATTACGCATCATCCCTTGTCACCTCCATGAATACGGTTTCCAGGTTCACGGGCGGCCTGTGGAAATCGCACACGGCAACGCCGCCATCGACGAGCCTGCGAAGCAGTACGGCCGCGTCCCCGTCATAGTCGGCGCTGAGTACGCCCGCCCCGTCCATCTCAAGGCGCGTCAGGCCCGCCGTTTCCTTCATCAGGCGGATGGCTTCGTCTTTTTCGCCGCTCACCGTCACGCGCAGACGCGACTCGCTCCGCATACGCCGCGCCAGTTCGTCCATATCGCCCGAGAAGATCAGCGCGCCATGGTCGATGATGCTGAGCGAATCGCACATCTCCGAGAGCTCGGGCAGGATGTGCGAGGAAACGAGCACGGTTTTGTTCAAGTCCTTCAGCGAGCGCAGGATGCCCTTCATTTCCAGCCGGGCGCGCGGGTCCATGCCCGAGGCAGGCTCGTCCAGAATGATCAGCGCGGGATCGTGGATCAGGCTGCGCGCCAGGCACAGGCGCTGCTTCATCCCGCGCGAGAGCGTATCCACGTACGCCTCCCGCTTGTCCGAAAGCGTCACCAGCTCAAGCAGTTGGCTCGCCGTCTTCACGCGTTCCTTATAGGGGATTCCATAGCAGCTTCCGTAAAAATCCAGATATTCGTATACTTTAAGCCCGTCATACACGCCGAAAAAATCCGGCATATAGCCCACCAGGCGGCGGATCCGCTTTGGATTTTGGCGTACATTCACGCCGTCCACCCACGCCTGGCCGCGGGTGGCGGGCAGCAGGGCGGAGAGGATGCGCATGGTCGTCGTCTTGCCCGCGCCGTTTGGCCCCACAAACCCGTGCAGCTTGCCGCGCTCAATCTCCAGGGACAATTCGTCCAGCGCGGTGAAGCCGCCGTACATCTTTGTCAGGTTTTCTGTTTTCAGCATTTCCTTCACCTCATGACAATCTGTCATCAATTCGCATTGCCTTTCAGCGCGATCATGGGCATTTGCATGCCGACATAACGGTTGCCCACGTCGGATAGGGTATAGCGTACATAGACGGCGCCTTCCTCATCAATATACGGGGCCCATCTTTCACCGGACATGGACACAATGAGCAGCGGCTGCTGGTCCCACCTTTGCGTCTGATGGTTGTACAGGTACATCAGCGGCTGCGCGTCATAGCTACTGCCGGACAGCGTCATTTTTTCAATTGTGTATTTCCCATAATCAGGCAATACAAAGCGCACCGCCACGGGCGACGCGATGCTAAGATACGTGTCCGTGGTAAAATAGCGGTTGCTGCCATCGTCGTTTCCGTCCGCCTCGGCGGGCAGGCGCGGCTTTTGGTTCCCGCCCATATCCACGATGACCTGCGCGGGGATCATGCCCTGATGGTACATGACCTGCCCCGTCGGCCCGACGGGCTCAAACGCCATGTCCGCGGCCACCACGGCCCTGTGCGCTGTGCGCGATACGGGCTTGCCGTTGATCTGCGCGGAGACCTGGCCGAGCTTGTCGTTAAAGCCAAAGAAATAGTAGCGGGGCATGTTGTTGTAATTTTGAAACATGGTATCAAACAGCTGCACCAGCGCGCTCATTTGCTGGCCGCGCGGGTCATCTTTGGCCTTCCGTTTGCCATAGACGGCCTCTTGCGCGAACAGATACAGATTATCCCCGATATACGCTATGGCCGATTGGTCCGCGTCCAGCGTGGCGTACATCACGCCGGGCTTATAGGCGAACGCGGGATCGGAAAAATCGATCGGCTTTTCGGGCAGCAGCATCGCCACCTCGGCGCGCTGCCCCGGGAGCAGGTCGCCTACGTTCGCAAAGCCAACCGTCGTCACCACAAAGCAGTCGGTGAACGTGTACTCGGTTTCGTTCATCACCTCGCCGTGGACGCCGTCCTTTTCCATCCAGAGCCGGCCGCGGACGGGGCCTATGGTAACGCTTACCCCGTCCAGCTTGAGCATTTTCGGATCCCACTCGTCATTGGACGCGAAGCCGACCTTAGGCCGGCTGCCCAGCCGCATGCGCTGGCGCATGTCCAGGGGGCGAAAGAGCCTGTCGCTTTGTGGATTGTCATATTCATAGTAGTTGTTTACATGGAGAACCGAAGGGAGCGCCGGCTGATCCGTTTCGATCACCAGCTCGCCTCCCTCCGGCGTTGCCACGCCGATATAGGTGGCGACCTGAACCTCGCCGCCTGTATAGTAGACGCGTGACGCCGTAAGCGCCACCGGCTCGTTCATGCGCGCGTTCGCGCTCATCAGCAGCAGGATGAGCGCGAACCCTATGGCCGACGCCGGCGCGAGACCCCACAGCCATTCGCGCCTGTCCAGCCGTTTGAGCAGAATATACCCGCCAAAGCCCGCCAAAAAAAGATACGCCGTCAGCAACAGCACGATGAAAACGGCGCTTTCATCGTTCGCCACGTGCATCGCGCGCGTCAGCTGCCGGGCCTGGTACCCTTCGTTTCCATGGCGGTTTTCATCCGCGCGGTTGAGCAGGGCCATGTACTTATCCGGCGCGCTCTGCCGAAGCGCGCGCGGCCAGAAGGACGACATGGCGCCAAAGGATCCGAGCGGCTTGCCCGCCAGATCAAACGCCGCCGTATAAATCAGCCCGTCCCCCACGCGGTCCAGCCTGACCAGGCCTTGCTCCCCCATGGCCACCAGCGCGCCCTGCGCGGGCAGGCCGCTAAGCCAAACGCCCTCCTTCACGGGCGAAGCGGAGACCGTCATGTACTGGATCAGCGCCGGGGTAATGTCCTCCGCCTGCACAAGCTCGCCCGCCTCAAGGCCCGTCCACTGGGTGAAAAACGGATAACCCGCCGCCGCCTTTGCCCCGCCGGAGACAAACACCACGCCGCCCTTCGCGAGCCACGCGGACAGTGCCTCCTGCGAGGCCTTGGGCAGGGTGCGCACGTCTATGCCGTCCACGACCAGCATCGTAAAGCTGTTCATGATCTCCGCCGTTTCAGGGAAGGTTCGCTCTGTCAGCGGAATGGTCACCCATGTTTCCCCCCGGAGCGTATCGAGGCCGTTTGCCCGCTGGTTCATGTAGCCCAGCGCCGCTTCCCCGCGCTCCGTAAGAAGGCCGACGGTCACCGCCTCCGGCGCGATCACCTTCGCGGGGATCACGCGCTTCTCCCCGACCACCTCGCCCCCGGCCTTCAGTTCTATGGCGTACATATCCTGCCGCGTCATGGGCTTTACGGGCAATAAAACGCGCTTCGTCGCGCCGCTCGCCAGCGTCAGGGGGATTTCATAGCGATCGTACTGCGTCGTCGTCAGAAACATATCGACACCCAGCAGGCCGTCAAAGTCCGCGCCGCGGTTCGTCACGGTGATGAAAAACGGCGTCACGCGCGCCATCATGATCAGCCCGTCATAGCCCAGCGCCACTTCCAGCTCAAAATCATCGCTGACCACAGGCGCTCTGGTCGGCTCCGGCGAAGGGGTTGGTTTGGCCGCCTCTTCTTCCAACGCCCCACCATCCGGGGCTTTTGCTTCCGTTGGGGGATCTGGCACGGTTTGCGACGATGCAACCGCGTCCCGGTCAGGCGCGCCGGCTTCCTCCGCCCACGCGGCAAACACAAAAAACAGAAAACACAGGCTCAGCGCGACGAAGACCCGAAATGTACGCAACACAAAAGCCCTCCTTTTGCGGGATGAATCTGAAAAATTCTCGCCATAACAGGGATTTGGCAAATCCCTGTTTCCTGACTTCGCCTATCAGACGCGGCACACAGAGAAATTGTTCACAGTTTGTCAAAAAAAGTTAATGGGTTCTGTCATCAAAGTTTATTGCTTGTAAAGATTAACGGCGGACGGCGCTTATGTTCGCTGCGCCTGTGGTAGCTGTCAATGATCGCGCGGTCGCGTTCCGACGCCTCGCCTGACAGAAGGAATTGGTCAATCGCCGCGTACGTCACGCCCATCTCCTCCTCATCTGTCTGCCCCTCAAACAGCCCGGCGGACGGCGCTTTGCTCAAGATGGACGGCGGCACGCCCAGATGCCGCAGGCAGGCGTATACTTCAAAAACCAGCAGGTCCGCGATGGGATTGACGTCATACGCCCCGTCGCCCCATTTGGTGAAATAGCCCATGTAGACTTCATCACGGTTGCCCGTGCCGGCCACCAGCCTGTTTTCCGCGGCGGCGATGGCATAGAGCGCCGTCATGCGCAGCCTTGGCGCGATGTTGCCGCGCGCCGCGTCGGTAAGAACGGCGTTCTTCTCAAGCGCCAGAAGAAGCGCGGCGCGCGTATCGGCAAGGTCGATGGTCCGCGTCCGGATCTCAAACTGCGCCGCCACCGACAGCGCGTCGCGCATATCCTCGCCATAACCCCGCGCGGCCTGGCATGGCAGCATGACGCCAACGGTATCGGCGCACGCCATCTTGCACAAGACACCCACCAGGGCGCTATCCTTTCCCCCGCTGTTGCCAAACACAAACCCCTTCGCGCCGCTTTCCTCAAGCGCCCTGCGCAAAAAACCGACCCTTGCCTGTACCTCGCTCTCATATGCCCGCATATGGATTTCCCTCCCGTATGGCGCGTGAATGTAAAACATTCCCCCATAATTTGTTACAAACAGTATACGCAACTTATGATTCCCTGTCAAATTCGAACTGCCATTTCTTGACATCGGGCGCTGTCTATACTATACTTCGCCCACAGGCGTTTTGCGTAAAGGGGAATCAAACATGAAAAAAGCAAGTGTGCTCCTCCTGTTCCTGATGCTGCTGTGCGCAGCGGGCGCCGCCATGGCGGAGAACGACGTAGAGGCCAACTTCGAAGGCGGCTGGGTACCCGTGGGCGAGACGGGGTATCAGGTATACCTGCCTATGGATTGGGTTGTCTCGGGCTCCAACGGCGGCGATGTTTTTTCCGCCAGCACAAGGGATCAATCCATGCGCATGGGCGTTACGCGTAAAGAGAATCAAAAGACGGTGGAAGCTATTTTCGCCGAGCTGTCCTCAAAGGAAGGCTATACCGGCGTACAGATTGTCACCTACAACAGGCGCACTTTTGTCACGTACAAGATTCCTTCCAGCGGCGCGATCGGCGCGGTTACGCTCATCAGCGACGCGTCATACGCGCTTTGGTTTACGTTTACCCCCTCCGGCGACGCGGGTTTAGCCCCGCTTTCCGCAAAAATCCTCAATTCCTTTGCGCCCAATCAATAGCGCGCGGCCGCGGTTCGCGCGTTTGCCGCTGACGGAACGTCGTCCCCAGGAAAATTCGCGGATTTTCCGGGCGGGGATGACAAAAAAAAAACAATGAAACAAGCCAGGGAAAGACTTGCATTTTTGCCGGAAGTTAGGTACAATATTCTATAGGTAATGAATAATGAAAGTAAAGAGGGGAAACGCAATGCCTACAAAGATTGGAATCAATGGTTTTGGACGTATCGGCCGTCTGGTTTTCCGTGCCTCCGTTTCCAATCCGGATGTCGTCGTCACGGCGATCAACGATCCGTTCATCAATCCCGAATATATGGCGTACATGTTGCGCTATGACACCGTGCACGGCCGTTTCCATGGCGATATCACGGCCAAAGAGGACGCGATCATTGTCAATGGCAAAGAGGTCAAGGTATACGCCTGCATGAAGCCTGAGGAGATCCCCTGGGGGGATACGGGCGCGGAGTACATCGCCGAGGCGACCGGCGTGTTTATGACGGCGGAAAAGGCCGGCGCGCATTTTAAAGGCGGCGCGAAAAAGGTCGTCATGACCGGCCCCGCCAAGGATAAGACCCCCATGTTCGTCATGGGCGTCAACCAGGATACGTACACCAAAGACATGGACATCGTCTCCAACGCGAGCTGCACCACCAACTGCCTGGCCCCGCTGGCCAGCGTGATCAACGATAAATACGGCATTGAAAGCGGCCTGATGACGACCGTGCATGCCACCACCGCCACGCAGAAGACCGTGGACGGTCCGTCCAATAAAGACTGGCGCGGCGGCCGCGGCGCGGCGTTTAACATCATCCCCTCCTCTACCGGCGCGGCCAAGGCTGTGGGCGTGGTCATCCCCTCGCTCAACGGCAAGCTGACCGGCATGTCCTTCCGCGTGCCGACCGCGGACGTCTCCGTCGTGGACCTGACCGTGAACCTCAAGGCTCCCACGACTATGGACGATATCAAGAAAACGATGAAAGAAGCTTCCGAATCGCCGCGCTGGAAGGGCATCATCGGCTATACCGAAGACGCGGTCGTATCCAGCGACTTTATCGGCGAGGTCTGCACCTCCGTGTTTGACGCCACGGCCGGCATCCAGCTGACGGAGAAGTTCGTAAAGCTGGTGGCGTGGTATGACAACGAGTGGGGCTATAGCTGCAAGGTGGTTGATTTGATCCAGCATATGGCGAAGGTAGATAAGGCGTAGGAAGCGTTGATTTACAAGGGAATTGTGAGCGGTTTGCACCTGCTTGCATCTCTTGGGGGAAACCGTATCGCTATATAAAAAATCGTTCTGTTGCGATAAACGATTGTATTCTAAGCCCTTCTTTCCCGCAGGCCAAGGGGCCGGGAAAGAAGGGCGTTATTGATGTTGCGGCAAGATCTGATTATGTGCAAAAAACGCAGAGCATTTCATTGGACGAATTGATTGATGTCCTTAAAGAAAAAGGAGAAGCAAATGGCCATGCTTGAATGTAAGGACTATGCTTTGAACAAGCCGATTTTCGCTGGAAAGGCAATTTAACTATTTTGTAATGTGGATTGAACAGGACATACTGTTGTCATGTTTAGCCTGTTACAATGGAACATGAAAGGGTGTGTTCCTAACTCGCTCGACATGGCTGAGGTGGAGGCGCTGATCACGCAGGTGATGAAAAAGGAACTGCGCGCCATCGCATGGTTCGGTGCGCTCCTGGGGGTGATTATGGGCGTGGCGAATACGGTGGCGGGGGCTGTTTTCTAGAGGCTGCGGTTGCCCGAGTCTCCGAAAAAGGCAAAAAAATGGCGCGGGGTCTTGCGAACATGCGCCATTTGGGTTATAAATAAGTGAGAAGGCGTGAGCTCTTCGGGAAGTGAAAGCCTCCAGAAGAACGCCCCGTAGTTGTAACCTACGGGGCGTTCAGCTTACTTTTTATCTTTTCTGTCCAAGGTGTTGAGCCAAGCGTACCGGAGCACATCCTGCTGGTAGTGTTCGGGTAGCTTGTCAAACAGGGATAGGAGCTTCTTTTGCCGCCCGCTGAGCGGGCGGTTGTGGTGCTGCTGGGGATTTTGGGAGCGGCCCAGCACATAGTCGCAGGTGACTTGGTAGAGGTCGCAGAGCGCAATAAGGGTTGCGTAATCCGGCGCGCGCTTGTCGAGTTCGTAATTGGAAATCAAGGTGGGAGAACAATTGATTCTGGTCGCCACCTCGCGCTGTGTTATATCCATTTCTTCCCGAAGCTGCCGAAGCTTCGCGCCAATTGATACGATCATAATAAGCCTCATTCTTGTGTCTTATTGCAATTCTAATGCATATGGTTTTTTGTATCTGTAGAAAATAACAAAATGATTTTTTAGTATTGAAAAAATTACAAATCGATTGTATAATTTAGAAAAGAAACATTATGAGGAGGAATCCAAATGAAAAGGTGCTTCATTTTGCTCGGAGTTATTGTGGCGCTACTGTTAATCGCTGTGGCGGCAAGCGCGCAAGATGTTCAAAAAGTGATCGGCACTGTCACGGTTACCAGCGACGGAAGTGTGAACATCCGGAGCGGGGGCAACACGGACGCGCGCGTTGTCGGGAACGCAAGACCCGGTGATGTATTTACCTGCACGGGCAAGACTGAATCGGGGTGGTATGAGATTGTGCTGGATAGTAATATAGTTGGGTATGTTTCTCCGAAAATGGTCGATTTTAAAGAATTGCTAGAAGCGAGAATAGATATCGAAGAGGAAACCGCACGGATTCAAGGCGGTGATACGCTGGCAACTGATAGTGGCGCGATGAAAGTCACAGACAACGGTGAAGCAGAAATCCAAACTATACCTGAAAAGAGTAGCATCGCGTCGGAGATTCTCGCCGCCGGCAGCCTTCAAGCTGTTTTGCATGACGCTGGAGGCGCTTTCCGCTCATGGACGCCGGAATCATTTCCAGAAATTTGGATAACACCCCATTCTGGTTCTGGCACCAGCTTCTTGCACTTCTCGTCGCCTCAGGGCGCATCGCTTACAGGATATAGTAATTATGGCGGTGGTACCAGCGTCAAGATGACCAACTTTGATACGCAGTTATCATATGGTTACTACACTAGAGACTACAAGTCTTCCATTCAAAAGTTCTTGGAAGAAGCAGCTGAAAAGGGATATGATGTACTGGCTGACGGTACGGATGGCTTCGTTGCGCGTGTGTGTACGGGCTACCAGAACACCTTTTGGGCAGAGGCGATGATTTCCATCAGCGACTATTTTAGCAATAGTTATACGTTAAACATGAGTATAACAGATCGAAACAACCACCCGGTTCGATCGCGTGAGGAACTCGGTAAGATGGTGTGTGACGAGGCGGTTCGGGTTATGAGCTCCATGCAGTTTGTAAAGAAGCTTGGTCGGTTTTGGTCTAAAGGCGTGTTTTCCAGTGTAGAGCTTGTCGATTGCAGATTTCCACTTCGATTCTTTGCAACTGTCGACACAAAAGATATGACCATCACTGTTCTTGAAAACACGCTTTCGTGCGAGATGAGAAGCCAAATCCTGATAGATGGAAGGATGCGCAAAATAGGCATAAAGTTCACTGGTGGTGGGCCAGAAGGGGCAAAGGGGGAAGACGCAACACTCGTCAACGGTACGCCATATCTTCTCAAAATAGATAAGGACAAGTGCGTTGCGTTTTTTTCCTTGGAGCATATAACCCTCATGGTTCTATAATGGAAACATTTTATTTGGAGATTAGCGTGGATTGCCCACCAGAGGATTTCGCTGATGCATTGGAAAAAGTGTATGCGCTGGTTACGATGCATTGAGGGAGACACATTGGTTCACCATCTTTAAGTAACGTGAGTTCGATGAAAGTAAGGGGATGAAAACGGCCCGAAAATCTGCTAAAATATTTGTTGAGAGACAAAAAAGAGCAGGGGGGCC
>WRGP01000179.1 GCA_009787135.1 Bacillota bacterium
TATCCGGACCGAGGCCAGGCGCATCCAGACGAAGTATATCGACCCGCCGCACACGACGGATTTCGCCATCATGTTTTTGCCGGCGGAAGGGCTGTTTGCCGAGGTGCTGCGCCAGGGTACCATTGTCGAGCAGCTGCAAAGCGGCTACCGGGTGATCATCACCGGGCCGACCACGCTGCTTGCCCTGCTGAGCAGCCTGCAAATGGGCTTTCGAACCCTCGCCATTGAGCGGCGCTCCAGCGAGGTATGGGGGCTGCTTGGCGCCGTCAAGACCGAGTTTGGCCGCTTTGCGGACCTGCTCGGCAAGACGCAGCAGCGGCTTCGCCAGGCGACCGATTCCATTGAGGACGCCGCGCGCAAGACGCGCACGATCCAGCGCAAGCTGCAAAACGTGCAGGCGCTGTCCGAGAGGGAGTCGCGGCGGATGATTGACGAGGAGGAGGGGGTGGGGGTGGCGCACCCGGCGGGCCAAGAGGAGGATTTGTGGGATGACTGAGTTCCAAAGCAAAGTCGATGACGCCGCAGCCTGTTTTGCTTTTTTCCCATGCTTTTATGATATACTATTCCTAAATGCTTGCAATGTTTGGTTAGTATATCAATAGTATAAACGCATATGAAGGATGGATCGATTTGACGGGCAAATTCAAGTGCAAACCAAGCACTATGAGATTTTTTCCACCCATTTCCACCATCTTTCCAATGCTTTCAAAGAATCAAATTTTCACTTCTGCCAACAATATCATTGAGTAACCGGCAGAGGAGATGTACATGCAACCGATTGATTATCGCTGTATGGAGATATTGGTTGGTGAGAAGCGGCGCGAGATCACCATATACAGCGAAGCTGAACTGGAATACCAGCGACATTTGTTGCGCCAAAACAAGGCTGCGTTCGCGCGCAAAATTCATCGGTACACATATGGTTATGTGGAAAATCGTTCAAACTAGACGGCGGCGCAGGTGATTTATAACAAAGTTTGTGCCTACCGCTTTTTTGTTATCTGTGACATTAAGTCGTTTTTCCCATCTATAGACCGTGCGTTGCTCAGGGCGAAGCTTGACAAGATGCTCCAGCCGGGCGACGCGGCGGCCATCATGCGCTATGCTTGCTGCTGCGGCAAAGGCATCGCGCAGGGGAGTCCGCTCAGTCCCGCACTATCCAATTGCTATTTGTACGAAATGGACCGTGCGCTGGCGAACCTGCCGCACACGTTCTATCTTCGCTATGCGGATGATCTGCTATTTCTGACCGATGCGCCAAACCCGGCGTTAAACTTGGTAAAGGAATGGATGGAACGGCTATATATGAGCCTAAGCGAGCAGAAGCTTGCTTCTGGCTTGACGAAAAACGGCTTCGATTTTGTCGGCTTTTCATTTTTTCCAGAGAACCTCCTGATCTCCGAAAAAAAGCAGAGGGAGATGAACGAGCGAATACGGTGTGCACCAGAACACGAGCGGAAAACAATCTTTCGCAGTTATGAAGCATACTACCGTAATACAACCTACCTACGCCCTGATATCAACACGCTGCAATGGGTGTTGCAATACGCGAGCTTACCGCAAGCGGCTGGGTATATCCGCCGCTTCTCGGATCAGCAATGGGCTGAGGTGCAGCCGGTGCTGGAACGCATGGAACATACCTGGAAAGCGCTGGCCACCCGGACGATGGCCACGGCCATGGGGAGGGCTTTTGCATAAAGAATCTATACATTCTGCAGGATGAGGCGCGAATAGAGCAGCAAAGCGAATCGTTACGGATTATTGGTCGGGATAAGTCCAAGAAGGTGGTGCCGATTCGGCTGGCAGAATCAGTGATGTTGCTCGGCCGCGCGCAGATCACTACGCAGGCGTTGCAGCTGTGCCTGTTGCATGGCGTGCCGATCTATTATGCCACGCGCAATGGAAAGCTGCTTGGGGCGTGTTTTTCTCACCAGGACGGGCTGCTTGAGCGGCGGATTCGGCAGTATAACGCGTATCAAAATGAAGCGAGAAGGCTGGCGATCGCCAAAGCGTTCGTGCGCGGGAAGATTCTTGCACAAATGGCGATGGTGCGCGGCTATCGGCGGCGAATCCATAATCTCGCTGCGCAGGAGAAATACTTCCAGCAGCAGTTGGAAGCGGTGCGCAAGACAATGACGATCTCATCACTATTGGGCTTGGAAGGCGAGACGACCAAGCGGTATTTCGCCAATTTTTCCGATATGCTGCTCAATGTAAAATGGAAAGGGCGTAACCGTCAGCCACCGCGTGACCCCGTCAACGCGCTGCTCAGCCTGACCTATATGATGGTGCTGAGCCAAATCACAACGGTATGCACAGGCGCGGGTTATGAAGCGGGCATTGGCTTTTTGCATGACATTCAGTCCAAGCGGCCTTCGCTCGCCTGCGACTTTTTAGAGCTGTACCGGCCGATGATTGATCACTTTGTTATACGCCTGTTTAACCGGGGAGAGGTGAATGAGTCCTTCTTTGAAAAGGAGGGCGAGGGGGTATTGCTTAAGGCTGCGAGCTTTGCGGTGTTCATGGAAAAATACGATACGTTCAAGTCGGAGCATACTGATATTTATGGCCGTGTGGCATTGCTGGGTCAGGCGCTCAAGGACGGAAAGGCACCGGACTTTGGATAAGGCTATCTGCTTAATCGCATACGATGTGAGCAGCGCGGCCGTTGAGCGGCGCGTTGTGAAGCTGTTGACAAATTATGGAATGCGATATCAGTATAGCGTCTTTGCCTGCCATATTACCAAAGAGCAGAGAAATGAATTGACGAAAGGATTGCAGAGGCTTTATAATGAAGCCATGCGCGATAAGAAAATGCCGGAGGATTTGTTTCGGGTGTCGGTTATTGTTCTGTGCGCGAATTGTGTACAGGAGCGCATGGAAATCGGCGAAGGGTTTGCGTGGCCGACGGGGAGTTTGATTGTTTGAACGCGAGAGTGACTTTGCGCAACCTGTTTCCAGGGGTAAAACCGGGGGAGGTATTACAGGTTTTCGGCCAGATGTTGTGCCGAGGGACCTTGAAAAAGCTATAGGTAGCAGGTGGTTTGTGCATCCTGTTTTGAGGGTAAAACCAGGGGGAGGTTTTCAGCGTGTGTGGCAGCGATGAGAAAAAGTTTAGCAAGGCTATGGAATGGAAGGTAATTTTGGTGAAAAAGTTTAGTTGTGATGTGTATTGGAAGAAGAATTTGAGAGCGAAATATGGACGGTTTGAATGGAGATGCCCCGCTTAAGGGGATTGAAACAAACCTCTTTTCTTGAGTGCCTTCAGGCACCCGCTCTACGTTTGAATGGAGATGCCCCGCTTAAGGGGATTGAAACGGCATAGCGCTTGCACAACCGGAGGATACGGCTGGTTTGAATGGAGATGCCCCGCTTAAGGGGATTGAAACTATATAGTTCATGGGCTTCCTCCTACGTCGCGATGCTGTTTGAATGGAGATGCCCCGCTTAAGGGGATTGAAACCGGAATGGACGTACTTCGCTTCCCTGCTATGCCCAGTTTGAATGGAGATGCCCCGGCTTGCGTTAGCAAAACCCAAACATAGCGATCTCGCGCCAGTCATAATGTTTTAAAATTCGCGATGCGGCTTGCATGATAATTTGAAATGGTATATAACTTTTCTTCCGAAGCAAGTGAGTCGTAAAAAAGCCCGTAAGCCAAGCTGGTTGTGGCTTCACGGGCTTTGTAGTTGCTCCATAGGTTGTAGAGGTAACGGGTTGCTTTTTGGTTTGGGCGAAGTATTCTTTTTCGCTGGGGATCGCGACGGATTTATGAGATTGGTACAAAACGCAAATAATCATGTGAAGAAGAAACTCGATCAAATGTTGCTTTTGTCGAGGACATACAAAAAAATTGGATCCTCCAAACAAGTCTTTGACGGATTTTCCAAAGAATCACTCGAATCAGCATGGGAGTGTAAGGCACGAGCCAGATAAGCCGCACCCTTTTCCACAGCATGTAGAACTTCTGCCCGACAATTGTTTTCGCCGGCGCATAGACTGCCGGGACACCCGGATAAGCGCCGCGCTGGAAAAAGCGGTTTGAACTTCGCTTTCTGACGCCGACTGCGTATAAGAGCGAGAAGTCATACGCAGTATTTCCATCTGTCAGAGTGCAATATCAAAATTTGATGCGGTGTTTTTCTATAAAACCTCTTTTCAGTCGCTTCTTTCCGCAACCTTTGTACAGAATCTTTGTGAGCATGCGCGTGTTCTTCAATATGCAGCCCGTTCAGAAACATAGCAAATGAAGAATATACGAATTCCTGGATTTGTTGGGTATACAACACTTGCGGTTCAAGGGCCAAAACAGGTTGTGCAGAGCGCTATGGTATTTATTATCCATGGCCGAATATATGGGGATCGGTATCAAAACAGCCATGGGGATGGGCGGGTGTCGTACGCTCCAGACCAAGCAGCGCCCCCTGGCACCCCATCCCGCCCTATCAAACCGTATCCCCTCGCATTTTCCGCCGGAACACGACAACCGCCAAGGCGTACAATAGCCCCGCATAGATCAGCACAACGGCCAAATGAGGCGGGAGTTCGCCGAAATTGCCGCTGATAGCCGCCTTTGTGGCTTCCGCGCCGTGGTAAAACGGCAAGGCCGCCGCCACCGCTTTGAACGCGCCGCCGATCATATCAAGCGGAATCCATACGCCCGACAGCCAGCCCGCTACGTTCGTGAGCAGCGCGCCGCAAATGCCGCCGACTGCCTTGTCGTTCATCAGGCTTCCGCACAGCAGCCCAAACCCTATAAACAAAACAGCGACGGGCATGACAACCACGATCGCAAGGAGGATGTTTCGCGTAAGCGTCAGCCCAAATAGCCCGGCTGCCAAAAAAGTGACGGCAGCCTGCAGCGCGGCCATAACAACCATCGGCAGCGTATAGCCCGCGATAAAATCCACTGAGGTCATAGGAGAAGTGAACAATCTTGTCAAAAAAGACGATGTCCTGTCCTTTGACAAAAGCATTCCCGAAAACAGCGCCATAAACACGGGCCCAAACGTCGCTACGCCGGGCGCGAGGTTTTGAATCGCGAACATGGTATTGCCCGCTTCGGCGGGGATGCTTTGATTGATAAAGGACAACAGCGCAAGCAGCACCAGTGGAAAGCCAACCCCAAAGAAGAAATTGATGGGGTCGCGCAAAATCTCTTTTGTGTTGCGCCTCGCAAAGAGAAAAATTCTCATCACGCACCTCCCGCAAGGGCGACGAAGGCGTCCTCTACCGTTGTTGTGCCCGTCCGCCCGGTGAGTTCCGCCGCCGTGCCTGACGCTATTAATTTTCCGCTCGACATAATGCCGATACGGTCCGCCAACGCTTCCACTTCTTCCAGGTAATGCGTGGTAAGCAGAATGGTCACTTTGCCCTTGAGCGCTTGAATGGAAGCCCATAGTTCACGGCGGGCAAGCACATCCAGCCCAAGGGTAGGCTCGTCCAGAAACAAGATTCGCGGGTTTGAAATGAGCGCCATGGCAATCGAAAGCCGCCGTTGCATTCCCCCTGACAATCTTTTGGCCTTCTTGCGCAGTATACCGTCCAGCCCAAAGCGTACCGCGATTTCTTGCGCGCTCCGTTTGGCCGTTTTGCTGTCCTGCCCATAAATGCCCGCTACAAACTCCAAATTTTCGCGAACGGATAAGTTGGCGGCAACCGCCGTTTCCTGCGGCGAGATATTGATTTCCCGCTTGATGGACTGCGGATGCTCTTTGAGGTTGTGACCGAGCAATACCGCGTTTCCCTCGGTTGGCCTTATCAAGCAGGAAAGCATTTTGATCGTCGTTGTTTTGCCCGCGCCGTTGACGCCTAGAAGCGCGAACAGTTCACCCTCGTGAATGCTCAGGGTGAGGTCGTCTACCGCCGTGAGGCCGCCGTATTTTTTGGTTACATTCACGATTTCAATGGCGTTCATTGTTTTCCTTCTTTCCGCTTTTGCCTGCATCGACAATTGAATTTGCCCCGTCTACCTTAACAATGCCGATGCCTTGCTTTTCATTGCCGACGATGAGTAGCTTATCCCCCTGCCCGATCTGAAATACTTCCCTCGCGCGCTTGGGAATCACGATTTGCCCGCGTTCTCCGACGGTCACGATGGCAAAAACATATTTTCTGTCATTAGCCGGTTCGAGAGAAATATCGTCAAGCGTTCCGTTGATCAAAAGTTCTAAGGGTATGCCATAAAGAGCCGCTAATTCCTGGCATTTCAAAATATCTGGAAGCGACTCCGCATTCTCCCATTTCGCGATGGTCTGGCGTGTGACGCCTATCTTCTCCGCGATATCCTCTTGCGAATACCGGTTGGCATCCCGGAGCGACCGCAAGTTTAAAGCAATTCTGCTTCTCATTTTTTTCATACCTCCCTGCGCATATTTTGCCACGAAAATGAAATAATTGCAAGCAATTACCCATAACAAATCATGTTAACTTTGGTTGCGAAAAAGGAAAGCGGTTCAACACCATACGCCCGCCATCCCGGGGATTGGCAAGAGGCTGGAGCCTCGTTTTTATGGCTTGACAAAATCGACACGCGCGTCGTATAATAAATTATCGACATGCGTGTCGATTTTGCATAAAACAATTTCGCTGGGGAGTATTGATGTGGCAATAACCAAGAAGGGTATTGAGAAAAAAGAATATATAGTAGAAAAGGCGGCTGCCGTTTTTGTCCAAAAGGGTTTTACCGCCGTAACAATGGAGGATATTGTAGAAGCGTGCGGGATAAGCCGGGGCGGGCTATACGCGTATTATTCTTCCACAAAGGAAATTTTTGAAGATATAGTATTTCGTGAAAAAAACGTGGATTATTCTTTTTTTACGGAAGGCATGGAGAATGAAAAAAATTCTATTCAGATACTTACCGGTTTTTTTGAGCAGCAAAAGAATGAATTGCTCCGTCTTGATACCACGATTCGAAGAGCCGTGTATGAGTTTTTTCTATTTCACAAAGAGGCTGCTTTGGAAGATGCGGTAAAGCAAAATTATAGGGAAACGGTCTCTATTATTTCCCGAACGCTTGCGTATGGAATAGCCAGAAATGAGATTTATAAAATAACCTTTGAAGATACGGAAAAAGTTGCCAATCACATGATCATTTTGTTGGAGGGACTGAGCATATTGGCGCTAAGCAAACAAATATCGCGTGACTTAATAGACGAACAGCTGGAAATAATGATTAAAAACTTAATTTAAAAGGAGGGTGCTTATGAATTTTTTGGTAGTGGGGCTTGGGGTGATTGGAACGACATATGCGTATGCCTTGCAAAAAGCGGGACATACTGTTGAGCATTTTGTCAGGGAGAGCAAAAGAGAGACAATCGGCGCGGCGCTGAAGGTAAACCTTCTTGATGGGCGGGAAAATCCCAAAGGCGTTGAAAAAAAAGATGCCTATCCGATAAAGCTGGCACGTCCCGGCGGCAGCTATGACTTTATTATGGTGAGCTTATCCATGGGCAAGGTGGAGGCCGCTATCCAGGACCTATCTGAAAACAATATCAAGGGAACTGTTGTTTTGTTATGCGGTACATGGGAAAGCAAAGAAAGCATCCATACAATCATGGGGGCATACCCCTATATCCTCGGATACCCGATAGCGGGCGGCAAAATCGACGAAAAAACGCTTCATTGCGTTTTGTTTGACAGTATTATGCTTGAGAGCAAAGAAAACGCGTCTATACCAAATTATTCCGCGCTCATACAAGCGTTTCATGACGCCAAAATAAAGGTTGAATGCCCTTATGATATGCTGGAATGGATATGGATTCATATGGCCATCAACGCCGCGGTCATATCGACAGGGGCGACATATGCCGCCGATTTCCGCGATATGGAACAAGGCGCCGAGGCTTTGATGAATAGCGCAAAGGCATTGTCGGAAGCCGTCCTTGTGATTCGTGAAACAATAAAAATTGTGGAAGCTCGAGGCGTGGATCTAAAAAAATATAAAAAAGAACTTATGCCCTATAAAATACCGTCAAAGATAGCGGGGGTGGTCATGAAAAGAATGTTTGCCAATAATGTGCTTACTCGAAAAATAATGACACTCCACGGCAATGGGTATGACCTTATTTACATATGCAAAACTTTCTATGATGCCGGGCATCAGCTTAACGTTAAAGCGCCCCGATACTATAAAAACTATCCGATATGTTTGGCAAACCTGAAGCGCGGGCTATAAGGGCCTGCCCCCGGGGAGTATGAAGGGGCCGCGGCCCCTTCATTGCGGTTTATTGCCATTGTCCGGCATACCAAAGGGATACGAGGCGTGTTGTACGCTTCGTATCCCTTTTCAAGCGGCAGACCCGGGGGACAGCATGGACGCTTCAGCTTTTCAACGCGAAAACAACCTCGTGCGTCCCGCCGTCGTCCTCAAGCTCAATCCATCCGTCGTCCCGCTCCCCTGCGGACGCGCGCAGAATATAGGCGGTATTTCCATAGCGGTATTCGATTGTATACCCATTCCAGCCCTTCGGCGCGGTCGGCCGCAGGCGCACGCGGTTGCCGCACTTTTCAAAGCCGAGCAGGATTTCCATCCCGAGCGACCAAAACAGCGAAGCCGACCCCGTGTACCAGGTCCAGCCGCCCCGGCCGGGATGCTCGCCCGCGGCCACGTCCGCCGCCACCACATACGGTTCTACTTTATAGCGGCGTGCCGACGGCTCGTCCAAGCTGTGCGATATGGGCAGGATCATGAGGAACAGCTTCCATGCCAGATCAAACCGGCCAAGCTTTGCGGCCGCCATGATGAACCAAATGGTGGCGTGGGTGTACTGCCCTCCGTTCTCACGGACGCCTTTAGGGTACGCGCGGATGTACCCGGCGTCGCGTCCCCCGTCAAACGGCGGGGCCAAGAGCTTTACGATGCCGGCCTCCTCGTCCAGCAGCTGATCAAGCGCAGCTTCAAACGCCTGCTGGCCGCGCTTTGCCCCGGCGAGCACGGCCCACGCCTGCGCAAGCAGGTCAATGCGGCATTCCTCGCATGCCTTGCCGCCCAAGGGCATACCGTCGTCATACCAGGCGCGCAGGTACCATTCGCCGTCCCAGGCGTGCTCCTCTATGCTGTTCATCAGCGCCTCGCGCTGAAGCAGCAGCCGCGAAGCCGTGTCCGGCGCGCAGTACACGGCGTATTCTTTGAGAATAACGCACAGGAAGAAGGCAAGCCATACGCTTTCCCCCTTGCCCCCGGCCCCTATGCCGTTCATGCCGTCGTTCCAATCGCCGCCGCCCATGAGCGGCAGGCCGTGGCCGCCAAGCCGGACGCTCTCTATAGCGCGCAGGTTATGCCGGTGAAGCGATTCGGTCACGTCCGACGGCTCGGCCGGGCCGTACCAATCCGCGTGCCCTTCTGGGATCTCCACGTTTCGCAGGTAGGGCAC
>WRGP01000180.1 GCA_009787135.1 Bacillota bacterium
CTGCTCTATACAACTGTCAAAGACCCGCGCATGCGGTCGCCCCGGCATTTTCATCATTGCTTGCAATGCATGGCGCCTTGATATATAATAATCACACGTATTATGCCGAAGTGGCGGAATGGCAGACGCCGGGGACTTAAAATCCCCTGCCCGAAAGGGTGTACGAGTTCGAGTCTCGTCTTCGGCACCATCTAATCAGGTCAAAGCCGATAGAAGGCAAATCCATTGAACTCAAAGGGTTTGCGATCTGCCGGCTTTGTTTTGTGTTCGGGGAATTAGCGTTCTAAAAAAGCTAAAAAAGAATTAAATGCTTGACACCCAATTGAGGGAATGCTACTATTTTGGATACGGTTTATCAGCCGGTGGGTAGGTTCATACAACGCGTTGCGGAGGCAAAATGAGCGCCAAAAAAATAGCGTATCATGGGCTTCTCACATCAATCATGCTGGTGCTGGGGCTGGTGGAGCGGCAGTTTTTGCTGGTTCCCGGTATCCCCGGCATCCGGCTTGGTCTTTCCAATACGGTATTGTTGTACGCGCTGTGCCTGATGGGCGCGAAAAGCGCGTGGATTTTGATGGGACTAAAAGTGCTGCTTGGCGGGCTTCTGTACGCCGGGGCGAGCGGCATGTTTTACAGCTTTGCCGGCGGCGTGCTCAGCATGGCGGCGATGCTGTCAGCTTTGCGCGTGCGGGGCGTCGGTCTCGTGGGTGTGAGCGTGACGGGCGCGGCAATGCACATGGCTGGCCAAATTTTGATGTCGCGCCTGCTGCTGGGCAGCTGGGCGGCCGCGCTGCAGGCGCCCCTCCTGATGGCGGCGGCCGTTTTCACGGGTGTTCTGACAGGCGTGACCGCCCACACCGCATGCCAGGCGATCGCCGGCGGAAATCCGGAAATGTTGCGCCGTTTGCAGGCGCTGGATCTGGCTGGGAGGAAAAAGCGGTGAGGATCATCCTTGCGGAGGAGGGCATCCCGGGTTCAGAGCGGACGGTGGTATGCTTAGGCTTCTTTGACGGGGTGCATATCGGCCACGCGAGGCTGGTCGAGCGCGCGGCGGAGAAGGCAACGCGCGGCGGCTTTCTTGCCTGTGTGCATACCTTCGATCAGATGCCCGCAAAGGTGGTTCGGCCGGGTTTTGCGGTGCGGGAACTGACGCCGCTTGCGGAAAAGGCCGCGTTGCTTGGCGGCCTGGGCGTGGATGTCGTGGCCGTCAGCCGTTTTGACGAGGCGATGATGCACATGGCCGCGGAGGATTTCTTTCGTCATACGCTCGTGGAGAAGCTGCGCGCCGCGCACGTGGTGGCGGGCTTTCACTACAGGTTTGGCTTCCGTGAGGCGGCGGGCACGAGGGAGCTTGCGGCCCTCTGCGGCCAAGCGGGGATCGGGCTTACCATTATGGAGCCGGTGACGATGCCGGACGGGCGGCTGGTTTCCAGCACGGCCATCCGAGCGCTGCTGGACGCCGGGGATATCCCCTTGGCGGAGGCGATGCTCGGCAGGCCGTTTAAAATGATACGAGGGGAGTAGCGCATGAACAACAAGCTGGCGGCTTGGATCGCGCTCGGGCTCATCGCGATTGTCGCGGCGGTGTGCCTTGGCGTGACCCATGAGGTTACCAAGGACGTCATCAGGGATCAAACCAGACAGGCCATGGAAGCGGCCTGGCGCGCGCTGGTGCCGGGGGCTGAGTTTCCGGACGCGCAGGCTGCGCAAGAGGGGGAAACGCCTAAGGAATACGTCTACGCTGGGCTGATAGACGGCGAGGCGGCGGGCTATGTGGCCCAGGTGGCGGTGGCCGGCTACGGCGGCGAGCTGGAGATCATTGTCGGCACCGACAAAGAGGGTACGCTCACGGGCATCTCAGTCGGCGGCGCGAATTTTAAAGAGACCGCGGGCCTTGGCGCAAAGGCCAGGGAGCCAAAGTTCACGGATCAGTTTGTGGGAAAGACCGCCCCGCTCGTGGTGGGGGAAACCATCGACGCGATCACCGCGGCAACGATCACGTCCAGCGCGGTGGTGCGCGGCGTGAACACAGCCATAGAGCGCATCGCTGAGAAGGCGGGGTTTTCGGTCGCCGGCACGGATGAGGCCGGCGCCTTGGGTGACGGCCGCTACGCCGCGACGGTTCGCGGTTTTGGCGGGCCCGTGTATGTGGAGTTAACCCTGGACGACGCGGGCATCATAGAGGCCATTCTCATTGGCAACGAAGAATTTAACGAGACGCCGGGGTACGGGCACAAAGCGCTGGAGGCCGCGTTCTTCGAGCAGTTCATCG
This sequence comes from Bacillota bacterium, assembly GCA_009787135.1. Classification (GTDB taxonomy): domain Bacteria; phylum Bacillota; class Clostridia; order Christensenellales; family Aristaeellaceae; genus Avichristensenella. The sequence goes on from WRGP01000180.1 coordinate 2,273, forward strand.
GCAAGTCCGGGCATGTGGAGCTGGGCGTGGACATTGACGCCATCTCCGGCGCGACCATCACCTCCAAGGCGGTTGTGGACGCGGTAAATTTGGCGCTTCTGTATCACGACGATCCGGAAGCGGCGCTCACGGCCAACACCCGGCCGGCGTTTGAACTGCCGGAGATTCCCGAGGACGCGCTGACGGCGTACGCCTCCTCCAAGGGCTACGGCGGGCCCGTGGGGGCAACCATCACCGTGGACGGGGCGGGCAAGACGCTGCTCATGGTCGAGTTCGGCGGCGAGAAATGGGCGGAAACCGATGGCCTTGGCTCACGCGTGCTGGAGCCCGCGTTCTGGCACCAGTTCATAGGGCGAGAATTGCCGGTGGATCCCGGCCTGATCGATACGGTCGCCGGCGCGACGGTGACGAGCGAGGCGGCGGTCACGGCGGTGAACAAGGCGTATCGAAAGCTCTTTCCAGAGGAGGCAAGCGCGGCCGCGCCTGAACCCGCGCAGGCGCAAAACCCAAACACGGCGAAAGCGTCGTCCAGGGGATATGGCGGGCCTGTGGCCGTTACGCTGACCGTGGGCGAAAACAATACAATCGCCGGGCTCGTCATTGGCGGCGATACGTTCGCCGAGACAAAGGGCATCGGCAGCAAGGCGCTGGAGCCGGCGTTCGCGGAGCAATTCATCGGCAAGGCGCTGCCGCTTCACGAGGGGGACATTGACGTGATCGCCGGCGCGACAGTGACGAGCAAGGCGGTGATCGCGGCCGTGAACAAGGCGTATGAAAAGCTGCTCGCGCAGTAACGAAAGGCGGGTACAGGCGAATTTATGAAGAAACTATCTTTCCGCGGCGGCATTCATCCGCTGGCGAAGCGGCATGAAGGCAAGGCTGAGACGAGCGGCAAGCCTATCCGGGACTTTGTTGCGGAGTGCGTATGCATTCCCATGGATATGCACATGGGGCCGCCATGCAAACCATGCGTTCAACAGGGCGAGCATGTAAAGCTGGGCCAGGTGATCGGCGAGGCTGTCGGCCGCTTTGGCATTCCCGCGCACGCCAGCGTCTCCGGCGTGGTGACGGCCGTGGGGCCTGTTCAACAGCTTCGCGCTCAGCCCAGCCTGTGCGTAACCATCCGGAATGATTTCAAGGACGAATTGGCGGCGTTGGAGGCCCTGGGCGACGTGGAGAGCGCGCCCAAACACCGCATTATCCCCGCGATTCAGGCGGCGGGCATCTGCGGCATGGGCGGCGCGGGCTTTCCGACGCACGCGAAGCTGCGGCTGCCAGAGGGCAAGGCTGTGGACACGATCATTCTCAACGGCGCGGAGTGCGAGACGTTCCTCACCTGCGATCATCGCCTGATGCTCGAATCGCCTGGGCGCATTGTAGACGGCCTGCGCGCGGTGATGCGCGCGATGGGCGTGGCGCGCGGCGTCATCGCCATTGAGGATAACAAGCCGGACGCTATAGAGAGCATGCGGAGGGCCGCTCAAGGCCGTGACGGCGTGGAAGTGGCCGTGCTCAAGACAAAATACCCGCAGGGCGGCGAAAAACAGCTGGTCACCGCGGTGACGGGGCGCGAGGTGCCTGGCGGCGGCCTGCCAATGGACGCGCGCGCCGTGGTGATCAATGTGGGGACAGCGGCGGCCATTGCCGACACAGTCATAGAGGGAAAGCCGCTGATCAGCCGCGTGACGACGGTGACCGGCGCCGTAAAAGATCCGTCCAACTTGCGGCTTCGCGTCGGCACAGCCTTCGCGGACGCGATAAAAAGCGCGGGCGGGTATCGTGAGGCGCCGGGCAAGATCTTCGCGGGCGGCAGCATGACGGGCACCTGCGCGCCTGATGATTCCGTTTCGGCGACGAAGGGCACCAACGGCATTGTGACGCTCACGGAGCGGGAGGCCGATGCCGCGCGGGAAATCCAGTGCATCCGCTGCGGCCGGTGCGTGATGATATGCCCGGCCAGGATCATGCCATACCGGCTGATGGAGCTTTATGAGCGAGGCGAGCTGAACACGGCGAAGCAGGAACACGTCAAGGACTGCATCCAGTGCGGAAGCTGCTCCTATGTGTGCCCGTCCAAGCGGCGGCTGCTTCCTTCCATAAAGAGCGCCATAGAGCAGCTTGCAAGGAGGCGAAACCGATGACACTACCGCTTTCCACAGGGCCGCACATCCTCGGGAAAAGAACCACGCGCGGCATCATGCTGGACGTGCTGATCGCGCTGACCCCCGCGGCGGCGGCCGGCGTTTATCTCTTTGGCGTGAGGGCCGCGTGGGTGCTCGGCGTAGCGGTCGCTTCCGCGGTCGCCACGGAGGCGCTTTGGCAGCGTCTGAGCCACAGGCCGCTGCAGGTGGGCGACCTGTCGGCCGTTGTAACCGGCCTGCTGCTGGGCCTGAACCTGCCGTCCTCCGCGCCGCTTTGGCTGGCGGCCGTGGGCAGTGCGTTCGCGATTGTCGTCGTCAAGCAGCTCTTCGGCGGCATCGGCCACAACTTTCTCAACCCCGCTTTGGCGGCGCGCGCGGTGCTGCTTACAAGCTGGCCGGCGCGCATGACCACGTTTTTTCTGCCGGAGCGCACGCTTTTGCCGGTTGCCTCCACGGCAATGGTCGGGGACGCGGTGACCTCCGCCACGCCGCTTGTCAAGAGCGGCACAGCCATGATAGACCTTTTCTGGGGCAATATCCCCGGAACCATCGGCGAGGTGTGCAAAGCGGCCATCCTGATCGGGTTTATATACTTGCTTGTCCGAAACGTCATTGGCCCGCACATCCCCGTGCTGTTTGTCGGCACGGTGGCTCTGATGACATGGCTGCTGGGCGGGGACCCTCTGACTGCCATCCTGTCCGGCGGCGTACTGCTGGGCGCGGTGTTCATGGCCACGGATTATGTGACCAACCCGATGCTGATCGTGAGTCAATGCCTGTTCGCGGCCTTATGCGGCGTGATCGTTGTGGTGATCCGGCAGTCCGCCGGCGGCTATCCGGAGGGCGTAACATACGCCATCCTGCTGATGAACGTGCTGACGCCGCTTCTGGATAAACTGTTTAAGCGCAGAGCGTATGGGGAGGTGAAGCAACGTGCCTAGCAAAGGGCAAAAGCCGTCCATGGGCGGCGTGTTCCTCAACGGCATCTTTACGGAGAATCCGACCTTTCGCCTGGTGTTGGGCGTGTGCCCCACGCTGGCCGTAACAACCTCGGCCATCAACGGCGTGGGCATGGGCCTGGCCGCCACCTTTGTGCTGCTGGGTTCCAATTTGGTCATTTCCATGCTGCGCAAGTTCATCCCCGATAAAGTTCGCATTCCCGCCTTTGTGGTCGTCATCTGCACGTTTGTGACCATGGTGCAGATGCTTATGCAGGCGTTTTTGCCAAGCCTCTACGCCAGCCTGGGCCTGTTTATTCCGTTGATCGTCGTCAACTGCATCATTTTAGCGCGCGCGGAAGCGTTCGCGTCCAAGCATACGGTGCTGGCCTCCGCGATGGACGGCATCGGCATGGGCCTTGGCTTTACGCTGGCCTTGATCCTGCTGGGTTCCGTGCGGGAGATCGTGGGCAATGGAACGCTCTTTGGACTGGATATTCTGGGCGCGGGGTTTGAGCCCATGCTGCTGCTGGTGCTCGCGCCGGGCGCGTTCATCACCTTTGGCTTGCTGCTGGGCATCATCAACGCCATTGGCAACCGCGGCAAAACAAATAAGGCGGCGAAGGGAGGCGCGAGGGCATGAACCTTACTTTTACCGGCGTGCTGATGTTCATGATCAGCTCCGTGCTCGTGAACAACTATATATTTTCCCGCTTTCTGGGGTGCTGCCCCTTCCTGGGCGTCTCCAGCAAGGTGGAAACGGCCACGGGCATGGGCATCGCCGTTATATTCGTCATGGGGCTGGCGTCGCTGTTCACGTGGCTGGCGTACCACTATATCTTGGTGCCGCTGGGGCTTACCTACTTAAACACCATCGCGTTCATCCTCATCATCGCCTCGCTCGTGCAGTTTGTCGAGATGTTCATGAAGAAATCAATGAAAGCGCTGTATACCGCGCTTGGCATCTACCTGCCGCTCATCACAACCAATTGCGCGGTGTTGGGCGCCGCGATTTTGAACATAACCGAGGGCTATACGCTTGTAGAGGCCGTGCTCAACGGCGTGTTCAGCGCGTTGGGCTTTTTGCTGGCCATTGTGCTCATGGCAGGCGTGCGTGAACGGCTGGAGTCCTCGAACATTCCCAACTGCCTCAAGGGGTTTCCGATCAGCCTGATTACCGCGGGCCTTTTGTCGGTGGCGTTTATGGGCTTTGTGGGGCTTGGCCAATAACGGGAAGGGGAAGGTGAAAGGGCATGGACATCACTGCAATTCTCTATGCCGCGCTGGCGCTCGGCGGGCTGGGCGTGCTGCTGGGCGCCGCACTTAGCTTTGCGGATCGAAAATTTGCCGTGACGGTAGATGAGCGTATATCACGCGTGCGCGCGGCGCTGCCGGGTGTAAACTGCGGCGTGTGCGGCTACGCGGGCTGCGACGCATTCGCGCAGGCCATTGTAGACGGCGAGACAAAGGCCAGCCTATGTAAACCCGGCGGCAAGCGCTGCGCAAGCGCTATCGCGGAGATTATGGGCGGGGAAACGAAAGGCTAGAGACCGGATACCATTTTGTGACGGGTATCAACCGGGCTTACCGGCATAGAGGGCATTTCATGCAGAAGCATTGCGCCGTTGCAGCCGATACAGCGAAAATCCCAGTCCGTCACAGCTCACCTGATGATAGCGCACGCCGTCCATTTCGCCCGCAAAGGCGCCCGTAAGCCCCGCGCCGTGCAGATGGCCATAGACGGCGTCCGCAACGCCATAGCGCGAAAGCAGCGCCGTGACCTCCGTGGGCTGATCTTTATCCGCAAACGGAGGATAGTGCAGCATGGCGATACGCCAAACCGGGCCCTGGCCGCAAAGCTTATCCGCCGCCGCAAGGGAGAGTGAAAGCCGCACAAGCTCCCGCGCGTAGATCTTCGCGTCTTCCGCGGGAAGCGGCGCGCTGCCCGGGCACAGCCAGCCGCGCGCGCCGCAGATTACCGCGTCGCCAAAGCGAACCGCATCGTGCTGCAGGGCAGCCATGCCCTCCGGCAGGGCGCTTCGCACGCGCGAGATGGAACTCCACCAGTAATCATGGTTGCCGCGCAGGAGCACCTTGCGCCCCGGCAGCGCGCCGATGGCGGCCAGATCCTCCAGCGCGCCCGAAAGCTGCATGGCCCAGCATGTATCGCCGGGCAGCAGCACGACATCTCCATCCCTCACGCGGGCGCGCCAATCCGCCTCCACACGCGCAAAATGGTTGGCCCAATGAGGCCCAAAGATATCCATAGGCTTTAGGTTCCCGCCGGGCAGATGCAGGTCGCTTATGGCGTAGACGTTCACACGTCGTCCTCCTGCTCATCCCCATCGTTTTCCAGCGCATCCTCCTCGGCCATTACCTCGTCCAGCGACAGCTCCCGGCCGATCTCGCCCAGTTCCGGGTCTGGGATATCGTCCTCCGTATCAATGGCGATTTCGTCCATTTCGCTCGCGTCCTCCAATTCCAGGGGGGGGTCAATGGGTTCCGCGCCTTTGACGGCCTTCTGTTCGTCCTGCATTTCCTTCAGGCAGAAAAGGCACATATCCTTGCCGGGCAAGGCGGGATTCTCATTGCATACGGAGCAAAGCTCGAAGAGCGGGCTATGCTCTTCTTCGCCTTTTAGTTCGCGGCGGCATACCGTGCAGTAGGGCGCGTCATCCAGAATATAATTTAGCTCACAGCGCGGACACTTTCGTAATGCCAACACGTTCGCCTCCAATCGTTTTTTACCAGAAATGTCCATGGCAATTTTATGGTAAATTCATTGCAAATTTCTAACAAAATTATTACAATCCTGTTAAGCCTTGGAAATATCCTTGACAATTACAGGAGGTGCCACCAATGAAAGGGAATTTGTCTATCCGCGTCATCAGCGCAACACTCATTCTTTTATGCCTCATGCCCGGCGCTTGTGCCGAAACCGCGTGTTTTTCCCGGGACGACAACCTGGGCAAACCGCGCACCGACATTGAAGAAGGCCGCTCTGCCACGCTCACCGCGCCTCTCATCCTTTGGGGAGACTCTGCAGACTGCGGATCTACCGCGAGTAGATCGGTAGTCAGCCGGTCTGGCAGCTCGTGCGATTCGTCCACACAATGCCGGCCCGTAAATAGCGGCGATTCACAGGAAGCGTGCAGGTCAGCGATCACGCGGCCCGGCAATTCGTGCGATCAGGCCGCTCAATGCCAGCCGGTAGACTGCGGCAATCAGCCCGCTTGTAACCCGGCGCCCACGCAAAGGCCCGCGCAAAACCCCTCCACGGCGCCGGCGAAGGCGCCCGGCGGTGATACGGCCGGAAGTCATTATACACCGGCTTCCCTGTCATCGCAAGAGCGTTATTTGCTGGACGCGATCAATACGGAGCGCTTGAATAACGGCCGCACGCCGCTGGCCGCGGATTCCGTGCTGTCTGAACTGGCACGGGAAAAATCGGCCGACATGGTAAACAACAAGTATTTTGCCCACGAATCGCCCACAGACGGCCGCGCCGCGGATGTGCTCAAACGTGAAGGCTACACCTATGCCAGCGTGGCGGAGAATATCGCGCGCTCGGGCAGCGTGGAAAAGGCGCATGCGGCGCTGATGAGCTCGGACGGGCACCGGCGCAATATTTTGGGCTCCCAGTGGACCAAAATGGGCATTGGCGTTGTCAACGACGCGAACGGGTATCCATACGTAACGGAGTGGTTTGTTCGGTAAAGGGTAAAATTGAAAATAACAATCCCATCCAAAGGGCGCTTTTTAACGCGGGGATATGCTGCTTGCAATCATATCCCCGCGGATTTTTTGCGTTTTTACCCGCCGCTTCCCGAATCAGCAACGCCGCCTTTTTGCCTTCTTCTCTTGATATACCGCCGAATCATAAAAGCTCCCAAAGAAATGCCGGCGCCCGCGGCGGGCATCAGCCAAAGCCTGCCCGTATTTTGCATTGCCACGCCGGTGGTGAACAGGTAATGCCCGCTGAGCAGCAATAGGGTATTCCAGATCAGAATGCCGATGGAAGAATACAGCGCGAACAGGCCGAATGGCTGGCGGGCCAAGCCGGAGGCAAACGACACCCAGGTGCGGAAGAGGGGAATCACCCGCGCGACCATGACGGACAGTCCGCCCGCCGTCTCG
>WRGP01000181.1 GCA_009787135.1 Bacillota bacterium
TGCTCTCGCGGCTTGGCAGCCTGTTTGATAAGGACGCGAGCCCGTGGATTGAGGTGGACTTCACCCGCTGGGGTAACAAGGAGAACGATCAGCACGCCTTTGCCACGATCAAGGACACCATTTTGGGCCAGCGGGTGCTCACGTTTGTATACTGCTCCTCCTATGGCGTGCGGAGCGAGCGCACGGTCAGCCCCACCAAACTGGTGTATAAGGCGCACTCGTGGTACCTGCAGGGGTTTTGCCACGATAGGCAGGCGTTTCGCACGTTTAAGATCGGGCGCATGCTGGGCATTCAGATGACGGACAAGCGATTCGACCGCGCGTCGCTGCCCGAGGCCGCGCCTATAAAAGAGAATTGGCAGACAGAGCCGGTCCCTCCGTTCGTGGACGCGGCGCTCCGCTTTCAGGCGCAAGACGCATGGCGCGCGTTGGATGAGTTTGACTCGGCGCAGGCCGAGTGGGATGAGGACGGCACCCTCACCATCCGAACGCACATCCTGTGGGATACATGGCTTTTTGGCTTCATTCTCTCCTTTGGCGCCGGGGTGGAGGTGCTTGCGCCCGCGAGCCTGCGCCGCGCTGTCATACACGAAGCGCAGAAAAATATCGAGCAATACCGAAAACTTGACATACAGGGGTCAGATTTTATGGGGTATCCTTTGCGTATCACCCATAAAAAAGGAGGAACCGCCATGGAGAAAAAGATTTGCCAGAGCTGCGCCATGCCGATGGAAAAGGAGCAGTATGGAACCAACCGGGATGGGAGTCAAAACGAGGCGTACTGCATGTACTGCTACAAGGACGGCGCCTTTACATCCGACCAAACGATGGAGCAGATGGTCGATACCTGCGTGCCGTTTATGGTCGAGGACGGCATGACCGAGGAGGCGGCGCGCAAAATCATGAACGAGACGCTTCCGCAACTCAAGCGCTGGAAGAAGGCGTAGGCGGCTGGCCCGGGGATGGGGGGACGGTGTTCCCCCCTGTTCCGCATCGTATATTGTGAACGGGGGAAGGCTGATATGGCAGGCGCGTTTGATTTCAAAAAGGAATATAAGGATTTATATTGGCCCAAAGAAAAGCCGGGCATCGTGGATGTTCCCGCTATGATGTTCATCATGGTGGATGGAAAGGGCGATCCCAATACATGCGCGGCGTATAAGCATGCGATGGAGGTATTGTATGGCCTTTCCTATTCCATAAAAATGAGCAAAATGAGCGGAACCCAGCCCGAAGGCTATTTTGAGTACGTTGTTCCCCCGCTGGAAGGGCTGTGGTGGGGGGAAGACGAAGGTTTTGACGGAACGAGCATTGCCGATAAAAACGAGCTGTGTTGGACATCCATGATCAGGCAGCCGGGCTTTGTTACGCAAGAGGTTTTTGAAAAAGCAAAACAGGCCCTGCGTCAAAAGAAACCCGCGCTTGATTTGTCACTCGCCCGCCTCACTCTTTTTGCCGAGGGCTTATGCGCGCAAATTATGCACACGGGAAGCTATGACGGCGAACCCGCGACAATCAGGGTTTTAGAAGCGTTTATCATGGACTCGGGATATAAAAGCGATATATCCGCTTGCAGGAAACACCATGAAATATATTTGGGCGATCCCCGTAAAACAGCGCCCGAAAAATGGAAGACGGTCATTCGACACCCGGTTGCCAGGCGTTCATAAACACGCGGGCGGTTTGCTTATTCCGCTCTCCATACAGAAAAAGGGTTTATGCGTCGTTTATGCGTTTATGCGTTTGCCCCGCCCGTTTGTCGAAAACTTGACGCTCCCTTTTCGCGTGTGTATAATGTATGGATATAGATCACAGGAGAGGGGAGCGCGTCCATGTACCCGTTTACGAAACAGACCATTGTAAAGCGGCTGGGCACTGCCTGCCTTCGCGCGTCCCTGATGCCTGACACCAGCACATGATTTGTGATCCAGCGAGAGCCTTTCCAAAAATGTAAGGAAGGGCTCTTGTATTTCTTGTATTTAGAATAGAAAGGGAGACTTCCATGCTGAGGCTAGTGCCACGCCTTCAAGACGACATGCCAGCGGCGCTTCTGGACGCTGGGCTGCCGCCCCAGCTCGCGCGCGTTTTATGGGCGCGCGGCGTGGCCACCGGCGCGGAGGCGGAAGCCTTTCTTTCCCCGCGCCTTTCGGACCTGCATGATCCCTTTCTCCTGCATGGCATGGAGGCGGCGGTAACGCGCATTCACCTTGCCTTAGAGAGAGGGGAGCCCATCACCGTGTATGGCGACTATGACGTGGACGGCGTGTGTGCCGCGGCCATTCTCATAGAACTCCTTCGCGGCCATGGCGGCCGCGCCGATTGGTACATTCCCTCGCGCCACCGGGAGGGGTATGGGCTGAATGTGGACGCGGTGGCCAGGGCCGCGGAAACATCGAAACTGCTCATCACCGTGGATTGCGGCATCACTTCCATCGAGGAAGCGGCCGCTGCCAAATCGCTCGGCCTTGACCTGATCATCACCGACCACCATGAACCGCTTGAACGCCTGCCCGAAGCGCTGGCCGTGGTGAACCCGCTGCTGGGCGCGTATCCGTTTCGGCGGCTGTGCGGCGCGGGCGTGGCGTTTAAGCTGGGACAGGCGCTGTTCGGCATGGAGGCGGCCATGCCGCTGCTGGAGCTGGCCGCCCTGGCCACGGTGGCGGATATCGTGCCGTTGCTGGGCGAAAACCGCATTATCGTACGGCATGGTTTGGAATGCCTGCAGCATACCCGGCGGCCCGGCCTTCATGCGCTGATCTCGGTGTCCGGGCTGGATGGCAAGGTGATTACAGCGGGGCATGTAGGCTTTCAGCTGGGGCCGCGCATCAACGCGGGCGGCAGGCTGCGCGATGCCGGCCGCAATGTGGAGCTGCTGATCACCAAGGATACGGCGCTTGCCCGGCGCATCGCGGAGGAACTGCACGAGGAAAACGTGCGGCGGCAGCGCATGGAAGCCGATATCCTCGGCGAAGCGGACGCCTGGGTGAAGGAAAACGTCGATTTTCTCAGGGAGAAGGCGCTGATTGTGGTTGGGCAGGGCTGGAACACGGGCATCATAGGGCTGGTGGCTTCAAAGCTGGCGGAGAAATACGCGTGGCCCACGGTCGTGCTGTCCGAGACAGACGGCGTGCTCACCGGTTCCGCCCGCTCCATCCCCGGGGTGAACCTGCACGCCGCGCTGCTGCGCTGTGAGGATCTGTTCATTCGCTTTGGCGGGCATACGCAGGCCGCGGGCATGACGCTTTCCGCTGAGAACCTGGGCGCGTTTCGCGAGCGGTTTGGGGAGGCCGTCGAGTCCGTCGCGGAACCGGACGCCTTTGTGCCCACAGCCGCGTATGATATGGATATGGGCCTTTCCCACATCTCGACCAGCCTCATTGAGCAGCTCGAGAGGCTTTCGCCCACAGGCTTTGGCAACCCGGCGCCCGTGTTCCGCCTGACAGACGGCCGCGTGCTGGAGGCGCGGAGCGTGGGCGTGGATGGGAAGCATCTCAAGCTGCGCCTCGCGCAGGGTGATGTGGCGCTGGATGCCATTGCCTTTGGTCAGGGTGGCATGCGGCCGGAGCTGCCGGAGCGGTTGGACGCGCTGTTCTCCCCGACCATCAACGAGTACATGGGCAGGCGGACCGCCCAGTGCGAGATCGCCAGGATCCTGCCCCATGCGCCCGAAGAGGCTTTCCGCGAGGGATGCCTTGGCCGTGCCGACGCGTTTGACTGCGCGCTGCTGGAGGAAGGGATCGCCCTGCCCATAGGGGCCGAGGGGATGGACGAGAACGCGCTGGAGGCGCTTGTCGCCCAGTGCCTGACCGAAGCGTGCCAGGGCACGCTGCTGACGGTTCGGACCCTTGCCGGCGCGGTCCGGTGGACGGACTGGCTGCAAAAGGCGGGGCTGTCTTCGCGGCTGGACTTTGGCTTTGGCGCGCCAAGGGATCCGCGCAGGTTCAACACGATGATCGCCATGCCCGCGATGGGCGCCGGGGAGGGATATGAACGGGTGATCGCTCTGGACGACGCCCTGATCGCGCGGGAGATGGCAAAATGGCTGCCGTCCGACGATGATTTGCGCCGCCTGTATAAGGCCCTGCGGCAGGGCTTTTCCCATTTCTTTTCCGAGACGGCGCTCGCGGAGGCGGCGGGTCTGCGCGTCGCCGCGGTTCGGCTGGGGCTTCGGGTGTTTGCCGAGCTTTTGCTGGCGGACTACCGGCCCGCTCCTTTTGAGGTGATATTGCTCCGCCCGCGCAAGTGCGACCTTGGCGACAGCGCGTTGCTCAAGCGGATGCGCCAGGCTGTCTGGCAGGAGGTGAGCGCGTGAGCCGTACGGTTCGCGTCATGACGCTGGAGGAGTTGAAGGCATGCGTCGAAAAATACCACACGCCGGAGAACGCGGCGCTGGTGGAGCGCGCGTGGTATTTTTCCAAAGAGGCGCACGAGGGCCAGCTTCGCAGATCGGGCGAGCCGTATTTTGTGCATCCCATGGCCGTGGCGTCCACGCTGGCCGAGCTGATGATGGACGGCGCGACCATTGCCGCGGGGCTTTTGCACGACATTCTGGAGGATTGCCAGACCTGCACCTATGAAGCGCTGCAAAAGGCCTTCAGCATCGAGGTCGCCCAGCTCGTCGACGGCGTGACGAAACTCACGCGCCTTGACTTTATCACGCGCGAGGAACAGCAGGCCGAGAGCCTGCGCAAGATGATCCTGGCCATGTCCAAGGATATCCGCGTGGTGCTCATCAAGCTGGCGGACCGGCTGCACAACATGCTGACGCTGTCCTTTCAGCCCCGCGAGCGGCAGGTGGCCATCGCGCGGGAGACGCTGGATATCTACGCGCCGCTGGCGCATAGGCTTGGGGTCTACTCAATTAAGTCACAGCTGGAAGACCTGGCCTTCATGTATCTGGAACCGGAGAGGTACCGCGAGCTGACGCGCATGGTCGGCATGAAGCGGACCGAGCGCGAGGCGTCGCTAAAGAATGTGGAGGAGGAGCTCCGCCGCGAGATTGACGGGATGGGCATCCATTTTGACATCGACGGCCGCCCCAAACACTTTTTCAGCATCTACCGCAAGATGGAGCTGCAAAACATCCCCTTTGAGCAGATTTATGACCTGATCGCCATCCGCGTCATCGTGGACAGCCTTCCGGATTGCTACGCCGTCCTGGGGCTTGTCCACACGCTTTGGCGCCAGGTGCCGGGCCGTTTTAAGGATTATATCTCCACGCCAAAGGCCAACATGTATCAGTCGCTGCACACCACGGTGGTCGGCCAAAATGGGCAGCCCTTTGAGGTGCAGATTCGCACGTACGAGATGCACCGCCTGGCTGAGTTCGGCATTGCCGCGCATTGGCGCTATAAAGAGGGCCGCCAGGCCGGCGCGCTGGACGAGAAGCTTTATTGGCTGCGCCAAATTCTGGACTGGCAGGGCGACACGAGGGACGCGCGCGAGTTTATCGATTTGCTCAAGGTCGATCTGTTCGCCGACGAGGTGTTCGTCTTCACGCCCAAGGGGGATATCATCAACCTGCCGCGCGGGGCCACGCCGCTGGACTTTGCCTACCGCATCCATAGCGCCATCGGCAACAAGTGCGTGGGCGCCAAGATCAACGGCCGCATCGTCACGCTGGATTCGGAGCTGAAGACCGGCGACTTCGTCGAGATCCTGACGTCCTCCGCGTCCAAAGGGCCCAGCCGCGACTGGATGAAGATCGCCCGGACCACGCAGGCCAAGACAAAGATCCGCCAGTGGTTCAAGCGCGAGTTCAAGGCGGAAAACGCGGAACTCGGCCGCGCGATGCTCGAGCGCGAGGCCCAGCGAAACGCCGTGCAGCTGCCAAGCCTCACGAAGTCTGAGTACGTCGAGCCAATGCTCAAGAAACATGGGTTTCTGGACCTTGAGGACATATACGCCTCGGTAGGATTTGGCGCGCTGAGCGCCACGGGCGTGATCGCCCGGCTGATAGAGGAGAGCAGGCGCCACGAACGCCCCGCCCCGGCGCCCGCCCCGCCGGAGCCAAGCAGCGACGCGGAAAACGAGAAGCGACAGAAGCTGGCGTCCAGCCACGGCGTGTTCCTGGCCGGAGAGCCGGGCATGCTCGTGCGGTTCGCGCGCTGCTGCAACCCGGTGCCGGGCGATGAGATCATCGGCTATATCACGCGCGGCCGCGGCGTGACCGTGCACAAGATGGACTGCATCAACGCCATGAACTCAGAGCCCGAGCGCATGGTGGAGGTGAGCTGGAACGCGGCGGAGGAGTCGAAGTTTACCGCGGCCATCCGCATTGTGGCCTATGACCACGAGGGGCTGCTGGCGGATCTGGCCGTACTCATCAGCAGCATGGAAGCGCCCATTGAGTCTGTCGCGGCCAAGGTGCACAAGGACGGTACCGCGACCATTACCCTGCAGGTGCAGACGCAGAGCCGCGCCCAGTTGGACAAGATGATCCGCTCGCTGCAAAAGCGGGCGGATGTGATAGAGGTGTTCCGGCTGTCAACGTGAGGAACACCGGGCGAGACGATACGCATGAAGGGAGTGAGGCGGAGCCCGGATCCCCGCCTCCAGGATACATTCCGTAAGAATCCCTTCTTTGTGCAAGGAGAACAAGATATGCGAGGCGTAGTGCAGCGCGTTTCCCGCGCGAGCGTAACGGTGGAAGGCAAGATAACCAGCCAGATCGGCAAAGGCCTTCTCGTGCTGCTGGGCGTGGAGGAGGGCGACGGCGAGAAAGACATGCGTTATATGGCGGACAAGGTTGCGGGTCTTCGCGTGTTTGAGGACGCGGAGGAAAAGATGAACCTGTCGGTACGCGATGTCGCGGGCGCGGTGCTGGCGGTATCGCAGTTTACGCTTTGCGCAGACGCGCGCCATGGGCGAAGGCCCAGCTTTATAAGCGCGGCGCGGCCGGAGGCGGCGATCCCATTGTACGAGGGGTTCACCGCGGAATTGCGGCGGATGGGCATTCCCGTGGCAACAGGCGTGTTTCAGGCGCATATGGATGTATCGTTGGTGAACGACGGCCCGGTAACGATTCTTCTGGACAGCAAGAAGGGGTTTTAGCATGATGGAATTTTATGTGCAGCCCGTAGGCATAATGCAGGCCAACGCGTATGTCGTCTTTAACCCCAAGCGGGACGACGCGGTGGTCATTGACCCCGGCGCGGAGCCGGAGGCGATTCGCCTGGCGCTTCGGGGCCGGAAGCTGGCGGCGATTCTGCTCACGCACGGGCATATGGATCACATAGGCGCGGTGGGAGCGCTTCGGAGCGAGGATGTGCCTGTGTTCCTCCATGAGGGCGACGCGGCGATGCTCACGAACCCCAACCTCAACCTTGCCGTGATGGTTGGCGTGGAGGGAAACCAGGGCGAGCCGGATTTCTGCCTTCAGGAGGGCGACACGGAGCTCAGCGGCCTTATGTTCACCGTGCTGCATACGCCCGGCCATACGAAGGGCAGCGTATGCTACCTGTGTGATGGCGTGCTCTTCAGCGGGGATACGCTGTTCAAGGCTGGCATCGGCCGCACGGATTTTCCCGGCGGGGATAGGAAGGCCATGCGGGCGTCGCTGAAGCGTCTTGCGGCCCTGGACGCGAAGATTCGCGTGTGCCCGGGCCATGGCGGGGAAACGACCATCGGCGCGGAGAGGCGGTACATCTCATGACGATCCGGCTTTTTACGCCGTTGTCCGCGCACTTTTCAGACCTTGCCGAGGTGATACGCGTCTTCTTCCCCGAGGCAGAGGTGGTGGCCGGAGTGGCGGACGCCTGTGACATCGCGCATGAAACCCACCTGTATAGCGACGAGGCGGGCTACTGGGCAGAGGATACTTTCACCTTTGCGGGAAACACGTTCCGCTGGACCACAAAGGTACGGGGCGACAGATGGGAGCGCAAGCGCCGCCGCAAGCGCGGCATGAAGCAGTCCTTGTACTACCTTCTCAAGCGCGGGACGCGGATAAGCCCTCCGTGGGGCAGCCTGACGGGCATTCGCCCGACGCGGCTCTTTTATGACAGGCTCCATGGCGGAGACAAGCCCGCCGCCGCGCGGCAGGCGCTCATCCGGCTTTATGACCTGCGTGAGGATCGCGCGCGGCTGCTGGAGGACACGGTGCTCACCCAACGCGGGCTGATGGAAGCGGCGGCAAACGCCATTGACCTTTACGTGGGCGTCCCATTTTGCGTATCGCGATGCGCGTACTGCTCCTTTTTCGCCGAGGCGGTGGGCAAGGGGGAAAAGGTCGCGCCCTATATGGAGGCGTTGCTGCGCGAGACGGACGCCGTGGCGGAGCTTACGTCACGGCATGGCCTCCTGCCACGCGCCGTGTATGTCGGCGGCGGCACGCCGACAGCGCTGGACGCGGCGACGCTGTCAAGGCTGCTTATGCGGCTGCGTCTATTGTTTCCAGCCGCGGGGGAATGGACGGTGGAGGCTGGCCGGCCCGACACCATTGACAGGGACAAGCTGCAAGCATGCAGGGATGCGGGCGTGACACGCGTATGCATAAACCCGCAGTCCATGAACGACGAGACGCTGGCCGTGATCGCCCGCGCCCATACGCGGCAGGATACGGAACGGGCGTTCGGACTCAGCCGGGCCATAGGGTTTGACAATATCAACATGGACGTGATCGCCGCGCTGCCGGGCGAAGGGCCGGAGGATTTTTTTCGCACGCTGGACGCCGTTTCCGCGCTCGCGCCCGACAGCCTGACCGTGCACGCCCTGGCGCGCAAGCATGGATCGCGGCTTAATGAGTTTGGCTTTGAGCCGACAAAGGCCGAAGCGGCCGAGACCATGGTGGAGATGGGCGCGACGTTTGCCTGCGGGATGGGCATGCGGCCGTACTACCTCTACCGGCAAAAGTATGTCGCGGGCAATCTGGAGAACGTCGCCTATGCCAGACCCGGCAAGGAATGCCTGTACAATGTGGATATCATGGAGGAGACGACGTCCATTCTGGCCATGGGCGCGGGGGCGATCTCCAAGCGCGTGTTTCCCGGGGAGGGGCGCATTGAGCGCGCGCCAAACGTGGGGGATGTGGGGCATTATCTCGCGCGGGTGGATGAGATGATCGCGCGCAAGGAACGGCTTTGGAGGGAGTGAAAAAGGGCAAAATGAAAAAGATTCAGTCATTTGCAGGTCGCAGACTAGGCGCTACAGGTTTAGCGTAAGGGAGGGCAAATGATAACAGGCCGAGAAGAACTCAAACGCGTAGTACGCGACGCGGTGCGGAGCACGCCGGCGGTGGACGCGTACACACATCTGGACCTGCGCGCCCTATTCTCCGAGGCGCGCCAGGGCATCTTCGCCCTGCTGACAACCCCCGCGCTGATGGAGGAAGCGCGCCGTTACGGCGATGCCAGGCTTGATGCGGACGATCGCAAAGAACAAGCGGAGGCGGTGTTCGCCGCGCTGTTCATCGACCGCTCGCCCATAAGCCGGCAGGCGCAGGCAACGCTCTGGTCGCTAAAGAAGATGGGGCTCGACATTGGCTCGCGTGACCTGTCCCGCATGCACGCCGGGTGGATGGGGCGGCAGGCGGACGAGCGCCTGCTGGATGTGCTCGATATGGCCAACCTGTCCTCCGTG
>WRGP01000182.1 GCA_009787135.1 Bacillota bacterium
GCAAAAAGTTGACAAAAATTTTCCCGCTTTTTCTTGGTGCCACAATGCCTCTCTGATCCATTGGCTCATTTGCTGCTTCGGAAGAAACGCGGCATAACCATTTCCCATTGACATTCCCGCCGCTTTCATTTATAAATAACCTATAGATTTTTAGCGTCGCGTCGATGAACCGTGCGCGGGAGGTGTCCAAGTGAACGAAAACCTGCCCAAAAACAGCAAGCCGCTGATATACTATACGCTCATCGCCATGGTGATCATCACGCTGCTTAACGCGCTCGTCTTCCCATTGCTGCTGGAGCGGCCGGTCATCGAGGTCAGTTACAGCGATTTTTTGGACATGCTGGAGCAAGGCTCGATTACCAACGTCAATATGCAGGAGGCGCAAATCGTCTTTGAGGCCGCGGAGAAGGACGGCGCCTTGCAAATCTATAAAACCGGCATCTGGCCGGACGAGAATCTGCTGGATCGCCTGCGGGAAGCAAAGGTGACATTTTCCAACGCCATTCCCACGCAGAACTCACCGCTGCTCAACTTCCTGATTTCCTGGATCTTCCCGATCCTGTTCTTCCTGTTCATTGGCCGCCTTTTGATGAACTCCCTGAGCAAGCGCATGGGTGGCAACATGATGTCCTTTGGAAAATCAGGCGCGAAGGTCTACGTGCCAGCGCAAACCGGCAAGACGTTCGCGGATGTGGCGGGGCAGGACGAGGCCAAGGAAGCCCTGGCGGAAATCGTGGATTTTTTGCATAACCCCGCAAAGTACGCGGCCATCGGCGCTATCATGCCCAAGGGAGCGCTGCTCGTGGGCCCGCCCGGCACGGGCAAAACCCTGCTGGCCAAGGCGGTGGCGGGCGAGGCGAACGTACCGTTTTTCTCTATCTCCGGTTCAGAATTTGTGGAAATGTTTGTGGGTATGGGCGCGGCCAAAGTGCGCGACCTGTTTAAGCAGGCCTATGACAAAGCGCCTTGTATTGTCTTCATCGACGAGATTGACACCATCGGCAAAAAGCGCGACGGTATCAGCAGCATCAGCGGCAATGACGAGCGGGAACAGACGCTCAACCAGCTCCTCTCCGAGATGGACGGATTTGACGGCCGCAAAGGCGTCGTGATTCTGGGGGCCACAAACCGGCCTGAAACGCTGGATAAGGCGCTGCTCCGGCCCGGCCGCTTTGACCGGAGGATCCCCGTGGAACTGCCTGACCTCAAGGGCCGTGAGGACACGCTGAAGGTACACGCCAAGAGCATCCAGGCGGCAAAAGACGTGGACTATCTCGCCATCGCCAAGGCCACGCCCGGCGCGTCAGGCGCGGAACTGGCCAACATCCTCAACGAGGCCGCACTGCGAGCCGTGCGCATGGGACGTGATATTGTCAACCAGAACGACTTGGAGGAGAGTGTGGAGGTCATCCTTGCCGGATACCAGCGCAAGAATGCCGTGCTCACCCCAAATGAAAAGAAAATCGTCGCCTATCACGAGATCGGGCACGCGCTGGTAGCGGCTCGTCAGTCAAGCGCCGCGCCTGTGCACAAGATCACCATCATCCCCCGGACGTCGGGCGCGCTGGGATATATTCTTCAGATGGACGATTCGGAATCGGATCGCGTGCTGCTCACCAAAGAGGAAGTCATCTCCAAGATCACCACGGCCACCGGCGGCAGGGCCGCTGAGATGCTGGTGTTTGGCACCGCCACCACGGGCGCGGCGAACGATATTGAACAGGCGACAAAGCTTGCCCGCGCTATGATCTCCCGCTACGGCATGAGCGACCAGTTTGGGATGGTGGCGCTGGAAGCCGTGACGAACCAGTATCTTGGCGGCGACGCCTCCCTGATCTGCTCGCCTGAGACAGCCTCGAAAATCGACGGCGAGGTCGTCGAGCTTGTGGGCAGGTGCCTCAAAAGCGCCGAGGAACTTTTAAAGCAAAACACGCAAAAACTGCGCGAGCTGGCGGAATTTCTCTATGAAAAGGAAACGCTCACGGGCGAGGAATTCATGCGTATGCTGGCGCGGTAATGTGCATCAGCGCCGAGAGGAGCTTTGACCAATGCCAATGGGTAGCGATAAGAAAATCTGGCGAAAAATCCGGCACATGGCCGGCCTCTTTCTCTTTGGATCGCTGCTGGTTTCCACGGCTTATTCCATCGTCCAATTGATCAGCGGCGGCGTTTCTGTCTCCGAAAGCGGGGCCCCCGGCGCCGTGCGCAAGGATTATACGCTCCTGCTGACACAATGCGCCTTGGGCATGATCGTTATGACGCTGCCCGCGCTTATCGGGCGAAGATGGCCGCTTCCCATTGCTGATTTTCTCTTTATGCTGTATTATCTGTTCCTGTTTTGCGCCATTTTTCTGGGTGAGGTTTTTTCGTTTTATCACCACGTGCCCATTTGGGACTCCATCCTGCACACCTTTTCCGGCGCAATGCTGTGCGGCTTGGGGTTCATGCTTTTCGATATCGGCGGGCAGCCTGCCCGCGCGCAGCTGAGCCCTTTCTTTGTCGCGCTGATGGCCTTCTGTTTCTCTATGGCGTGCGGGGCAGTCTGGGAGATGTATGAGTTCACCATTGACGCCATCATGAACCTGAACATGCAAAAGTATATGACAGAGGCCGGCGTGGCGCTTCAAGGCCAGGCGGCGCTTCTTGACACCATGAAGGATATCATCTGCAATTTTGCCGGGGCGCTTGTGTGCGCGGTTGGGAACCTTGTTTTCACGCGGCGGCGGGCGCGGAAGGAACAAACGGCGAGCGCGGATTCAATCGGCGTTGAAACATGATTTCTGCTGTCATCCGGCAATGCGCAAAAATTTATGGTTCACGAACTCCAGAAATTATATGCCTGAAAAAATATCGCGCAGGCAACTGGGATGAAGCAAACGACCGCCGGTATGATGAACCTTGCGTGTTTCACAATCTCTCTCCGCTTCACCATCAGCACCGCCGCGTTTACAACCGGCAGCAGAGATAGAGCCGCGACCGCCAAACAAAGGGGCACGACGGTCGAATATAAGGCGTTATTGCATGCAAACCACAGATACAGCATCAGCGCAACATGGATCGCGGCCCCGGTCAATGTCACCAACCGCATCACAACAGTTGCCCCTGTTTGCTTGCGGCGGATGCGTTCTATAAGACAGATGATCGCCCGTATCAAGGCATAAACGCCCGCCAAAAGGGTGCATAAAAGCAGCGCCCATACGCAGCCAAGGGAAAAGATATTTGCCCGTTCGTAGTCGCAGACGTAGTTTTCGATTATGCGTTTTCCGCCAGAATTTTGCGTGACGTTGAAAACATACTCCATGCCGTTTCCGTTATCACACAAATACAGCGAATCGGAAATTTGCCTCACAGACATACCCGCCACGCTGTATTCGCCCTCGCTTGCGGTTTTTGTAACGGGCATAATTGCGTTAGTGTATTTGTAAAATCGAAGAAAGCCCTTTTCAACGGTCCGCTTTGCCAGATACAGCCCGGAGATATCAGGGCGATTCTCTGCGCTCCGTGGGGTGAGATGTCCGAAGATAAAGGAAAGCAAGCCATAATTATAGGCCGTCTCATCCACCTCGTTTGTCATAACAATAATACCCAGGCCGCTTTGCGGTTCAAACATCAGCATGGATGAAAAGCCGCTGGTATTGCCGCCGTGCCCCATCACGCTGACAGCATATTCCATTGTCCAAAGGCCGTGGCAGTTCCTCGCAAGATCTATACCGCTGTACATAGAGGTTGGCGAAAGCATTGTATCCAGTGTTTCACGCTTTGCAAACAAAGGCGACGGTTCTCCCGCCTCAGGGACAAAGGCCTTCGCGAATTTCAAAAAATCGTCCAAGGTTCCCGTTGCGGCCCCCGCGGGATAGAGATTGATATAACTCATATTCGTTCCCAAAGATTCAAAGGTATCCTCATAGATTGAATATGTCTTCGTCTTTTCCCGTTGGTTTTTTACCCAGTCATTATCCGTGAAATCCCCTCGTACTGAGGTGTGACGTATGTCCAGCGGGGTAAAGATGTTTTGATGAACATATTCCGCGTAATCCATGCCGGACGTGCATTCCACAATGTATGCCGCCAGCGCTGTGCTCCAGTTTGAATAGGCCGTTATGGTGCCGGGTTCGTATACCTGCGAAGGCTCCGTGCTTTTCAATGCCTCCGCAAGGGAAGTCAGCTTGCTCGCATCCTCAAATTCCGCCGCGTATGACGTATCCTGCCAGCCGCCCCGGTGATCCATCAAATCAACCATGGTAATCGGCTCCGAGAATTTCAACTTGGTCAGAAACCCATCGGGCAGATATTTTCTGATATCCGCTTCCAAATCGATTTTTCCCTGCTCATATTGCTGCATAACGCTTACCCATACCAAAAGCTTGCTGCACGAACCCCATTCATAAACGGTATTTTCATCAACGATAATTTTATTTTCGATATCAGCATATCCGTAGCGCAGATCGCAAACGGTCTCGCTGCCGTCAAATATTGCTATGGAAACTGAGGCCGTCCCCTCTTTGCGCTCATCGACAAACCCGTTGAGTTTGTCGATGAGCTTTGCATAGGCAATGCCCGAAGGCGTTGTGTCTGCCTCGGCCGCGTAAACGGAAAACGCAAAGGCAAATGTCATCATGGTGGTAAGTATGGCCGCCACAAATCGCTTGGCTGGTTTTTGAATACGCATATCTGGATTCCCCCCTGTTTTCTGGCACTATGATACGGCGGCCATCTTGCGGCAATACATTTTGAGTATTAGCGAAACAGCAAAGATTGATACAACAATCGCTATCGCCTTTGGCAAACCAGACGCATGGGCCGCCGGCCCGGCGCCTCACGCGCTCGTTGGCGGATCACTGCCTCTATCAAATCGCCCGTTCCTTTCCCATAAAGCAACTGGCCACCGTGCCGGGGCCGCAATGCGCGCCTATGACGGGCCCAACGGGGATGGTCACACTGTCCCGAATCTCTGGCACGCGCTGGCGGATCATCTCCTCCAAACGCTTGGCGTCCTCCGGCGCGTCCGCGTGCATAATGATCACGGTCTGGCTTTCCGGGTTCTCAATGTTTTGCGCGGTGCGCTCCGCGATCACGCGAAGCGCTTTTTGACGGCCCTGCACCTTCTCCGCCGGCGCGATTTTGCCGTCCTTGCCCATCACCACAATGGGCTTTAGGCTAAGCATCGTGCCAAAAAAAGCCGCCGCGCCCGAGATGCGGCCGCCGCGCTTTAGATATTTCAGATCATCCACGGTAAACCACGCATGAGAGCGCATTTTGTTCTCCTCCACCCACACCGCCACCTCTTCCATGGGCTTGCCCTCTCGGTACAGCGCGTGGGCGCCCATGATGAGGTTTAGCTGTGGCGCGGAGATGCTCATCGTATCCACAACCATAAATTTGCGCTGCGGATATTTTTTCAGCAGCGTCTCCCGCGCCTCATAGATATTGTGGATGGTGGCCGATAGCTGGCTGGAAAACGCCACAAACAACAGATCGCTCTTTTCAAGGATCGGTTCAAAGTAGGCAAGATACGCCGAGGTCGGCAGAAGCGACGTAACAGGCACAGCGCCGTCGCGCATGCGGCCATAAAACCACTTATGATCCTCGCTCCTGCCAAGGTCATCGTAATATTCCACACCGTCCATCACATACGGCATATATACCATCGGGATGTCATATTGATCCCTGATGGCATAGGGCATATCACTGTCGCTGTCCGTCATAAACACATATTCCATAAAATCCTCCATGCTATGAATGATATAAGCAATTCTATTGTATCGTGTTTTGCTGAAAAGAGCAAGAGGAATGGAGATGGGCGGATGGGAACGGAAACAGGCTGACGAAAACGGTGCCGGTCAGAAGGATACGGGCGGAGCGTAAGCGATTGCCGCCTTCGTTACGTGCACGTACCATTGTTCAGGCTGCCTATTTAGAGCACTCTTTGCAGTAGCCGGACACCTCCAGGTGATGCCCTGTTACCCTAAAGCCCGGTTCATTCACGGTCAGCGATATATGCTCCAAAGGGCATTCGGTAAGGGGAAGGATTCGGCGGCACGTAAGGCATACGGCGTAATGGTGGTGTTCGTCGCGATTCATTTCATAGAGCGCGACATCGCTGTCGGCAACGCTTGTTTTTACAAGCATGCCCTTTTGCGCGAAAAATTCCAGCGTGCGATACACAGTAGACAGCCACGCGGATTCTCCTGTTTGCTCAAGAATAGAGGAAACCTCCATAGCGCCAAGCGGCTTCTCGGCGCGCATCAACACGGATAACACAAGCTGCCGCATGCGCGTTTTTTTCACGCCCTCCGGCCAATGTATGTCGTTAGCTTCCATAGACAGCGCCTCCGATTCCTGCGTATCGCGGAGGATCCCCGTCTCGCGGTACAGAATATAAGGTTTCTTTAAAGTATATCGGATGCGCCATTATTTTGCAACCCGCGCTTCTTATATGTACGCAAAACTTTCTTCGCTGCCACCACCAGCATCAACACGATTACGGATACCAGCGCCGTGAACCCGCCGGGCGCCACATTCAAATAGAACGATAAGAATAACCCCAGCAGTATATCCGCAGCGCTGAACGCGATAGAGAACAGCAGAGTCCATTTGAACCCCTTATCCAATTGAAGCGCGGTGGCCACGGGAATGGAGATCATCGCGCTCAACGCCAGCATCCCGACGATACGGATCGATACCGATATCGCGCTGGCTACCAGCACGGAGAAGGCATACTTGAGCCACTTTACCTTTACGCCCGCGACAATGGCGGCTTCCTCGTCAAAGGCGATATAAATCATCTGGTGGTACAGCACGATTAACGTCACGACCGCGAGCACGCTCAGCCCTATGGCCATGTAAAGATCGGTTTTTGTGATGGTCAGTATGCTGCCGAACATATAAGCTTCCGCATTGGTTCTCAGCTTGCCGGAACTGATTATTGTGATTGCTATCCCTACACTCAGCGATAGGATGATGCTCAGCACCAGATCCGCGTACTTCTCAAACACACTCCGCAGGTATTCGATCATCGCGCCGCAGATGGACGTGAAGATAAACGCGCCTAATATCGGATTCATGTGTACGGAAAGCCCGATTGCCACACCCGCGAGGGACGAGTGCGCCAGCGTGTCGCCGATTAGGGCATACTTGCGCAATACCAGGAACACACCGATACACGGGCATAGCACCGAGATACATATTGAGCATAGCAGCGCGTTCTGCATAAACGCGTATTTCAACATACTTCATCATTCCTCTCATACGGTCTATCTGACGGTTCGTCCGGCTGGACATATTCACGCATATACCGTTCCGGCACGCACATATGGCCACTTCCTCCCGACATGTGGTATATGAGTGTGGAATTCGCGACCGCGGCGTCCAGGTTATGTTCCACGGACAGGATTGTCAAGCCGTTGTGTACATTCCACTCCTTGAGTAATCCATATATTTCACGCTGGCTGGATCGATCCACGCCAGTGGACGGTTCATCCAGTATCAGCAAGTCCGGCTTGCCGAGCATCGCCCGGGCAATCATCGTTTTTTGAAGCTGCCCGCCTGACAAGGTGCCGACCAGGCGGTTTGCAAAGTCTGCCATGCCCACCCAATCCAGCATGCGGAAAATCTCGCTGCGATGCGGCTCTTTCAGCAGGTTCCTGTAGGAGTTCATCGCTTCAAACACTGTTATCGGGAATTGCAGGTTGGAAAAATCATTGCGCTGAGGCACGTAGCCAATACGTGCCGCCGTGCATTCTATACTTCCGCGTATGGGCTTGATCGCCCTTAGAATAATCCTTATGAGCGTGCTCTTCCCGCACCCGTTATCGCCCACGATCGATATGTAGTCTCCGGCACGCACATCGAAATCGACGCCATCGAGAACGAACGGCGCGTTACCGGTATATGAAAAGCAAAGACCGCGCGCTCGTATCAAACAAACCGCCTCCTATATCATTTGCGCTAAGGCCTATTATACGCGCAAACAGGTATCATTTGCAATACGTGCCTCGCAAAGCATATGTCCTCAAATGCTGAAGAATAATAAAGAATCTAAAAAAATCTGAAGAATAAACAAACAATCTTGACAGCGTACGCCGCAAATGATACCTTGTCTTTGCAAATGGTAATCGTTTGCAATATTATGATGAACGGGGGATACGCATGTCCAACAGTACCTTAATTCGCGTCGCCGCTATGCTGCTCAGCACCGTAATTTTCCTCGCGATGGCACCGATTGCGGCTCAGGCGTCGGGAGAGACGAAGATTCAGGTCTCCGTTACATTTGACGCCATCAAAGAGTTCGTCAAGGCAGTCGGCGGAGATCTCGTCGATGTCTCCGCGATCATACCACCCGGGGCGGATCCGCATAATTTCGAGCCGAAAGCGCAAGACTTGATCCGCATTGGTGAGGCGAGGCTGTTTGTCTACAACGGGCTTGGCATGGAACCGTGGGTGGATGAAGCCGTTCAAGCGGCGGCAAATGAATCGCTGATGTTACTGGATGCTTCCGTCGGCGCGGACGCGTTGGAAGACCCGGACCCGGAGGCGGTTAAGGAACACGGCCTATACGATCCGCATCTCTGGCTAAGCCTTAAAGGCGCCAAGTTGGAGTGTGGTAACATCCGTGACGCGCTGATCCAGATCGATCCCTCCAATAAGTCGGCGTACGAATCAAATTACGACGCGTTCGCCGCGAAGCTGGACGCGCTGTATGACGAGTACCGCCCGAAGTTCGACTCCACGACGCGCAAGGGCATCGTGATCGGGCACGCGGCGTACGGCTACTTGTGCAGGGAATTCGGCCTTGAGCAAAACAGCGTCGAGGATATGTTCGCCGAGGGCGAGCCAAACGCGCAGCAGATGATTGAGATCATCGAATACTGCAAGGCCAAAGGCGTAACCACGGTGTTCGCGGAAACGAATGTAAGCCCGGACGTATCCCGCGCTTTGGCGAAGGAAGTCGGAGCGATTGTTTACACGATATACACGATTGAAAGCCCCGAGGACGGTAAAGATTACCTGGAGCGCATGGAGTACAACCTTTCCAATCTCTATGAGAGTTTGATCGACTAAAAAACAGCGCACGGTCAATGCCGATGAGGCCAGGGATTAAAGGTCTCATCGGCATCCGCATTTCCAAGTCCCCAGGCCGACTCATCCCCCTGGAAACAAACAGTCAAGGCAAAAACAATAGGGACAGGCCGATAGCCCCTGTCCTTGTGCTTGCGCGAGCGTACAGCTCCTTTGCGGCTGACCAACGCCGCTGCACGTTTGAGAACTGTGGTACAGCCCATCAACGCCAATCCATACCGTCATATCAGGCGGATACACGACCGGTGTCTGCGGAGCGCCGGCGCTATGTATCCCGGCAGGCCGCTGCATCGGACTTTTGCTTTTCGCGCTATCCGCCTTCTCTTTGGCAATCTGTTCCTGCGCCAGCCACTTCGCCGTATCCTCCGGCGTCATGGGATCAATAAGATTGCCTCGCACATATCCGCTGTTGTTCTTGTACAGCGTTTTGTACCACAGAATACCGACGCTGTCCATCTGTTCGCCAATTATTTCCAGGACAGTCCCCGTGATGGGAACCTTCTCCGTCACAACGGCGTTTGCTTTGGGCTGCTTGCGAATGTTAACGCCTTTGTGCGAATCTCAAGGCTAGTCAATACAAGCTTGTGTTGCAAGAATTAGACCCAGTGAAAGCTGAAAAGCCGAATGGATGTTCAGTC
>WRGP01000183.1 GCA_009787135.1 Bacillota bacterium
ATCTCGTATTTGGCGCCGACGTCGATGCCGCGTGTGGGCTCGTCCAGAATCAGGATGTCCGGCGTGGTGAGCAGCCAGCGCGCGATGAGGGCCTTTTGCTGGTTGCCGCCTGATAGATCCTTGATGAGCGTATGGAAGGACGGTGTCTTGATAGACAGCTGCTGGATGCTTTTTGCCGTGTCACGTCCGCGCTGTGCCTCGTTGAGCACATAGAACGGCTTTGAGGCGTAGGCGCGCATGTTGGCCATGACGATGTTCTCAAGCACAGACAGCATGGGGAAGATGCCTGTCGCGCGGCGCTCCTCGGTCAGCAGCGCCATGCCGTTTTTAAGGGCGGTCAGCGGCGCGTCAATCTTGATGGGTTTGCCGTTTAGCCGCAGCTGCCCGCTTTTCACGGCGCGCAGGCCGTAGATGGCCTCCACAAGCTCCGTGCGCTGCGCGCCGACCAGGCCGCCGATGCCGAGAATCTCCCCCTTGCGCAGCGAGAAACTGACATGCTGGAACGACAGGGGATTGGGGCTTGTGAAGTCCTCTGCCGAAAGCACCACATCACCCGGGACGTTTGCGCGCGGGGGAAAGCGGTTTGTCAGGTCACGACCCACCATACGGTTGATGATCAGATCCGTGGTCAATTCACTGGCCGGCCATGTATCCACGACATGCCCATCGCGCATGATAGTGACCTCGTCGGAAATATCCAGGATTTCTTCAATTTTGTGGGAGATATAGATGATCGCGGCGCCGCGGTCGCGCATGCGCCGGATGAGTTTAAACAGGTGCGCCACTTCGTTTTCCGTCAGGGAGGAGGTGGGCTCGTCCATGATGATAATTTTCGCGTTATAGGAAATGGCCTTGGCGATTTCGATGGTCTGCACGGTGGACACGGTCAAGCCTCCGACCTGCACGCGCGGATCAATGGCAAGCTCCAAGTCTTCCAGCAAACCGCGGGTGCGCCGGTACATCTCCTCCTCGTCGACCACGATGCCCTTCTTGGGATAGCGCCCCAGCCAGATGTTATCCATGACGTTGCGGTGGGGAATGGGGTGCAGTTCCTGATGGATCATCGCGATGCCCATATCCAGCGCCACGCGTGAACTGTCTATCTTGACGCTCTTCCCCTCCAGCAGGATATCGCCGATATCCTGATCGTAGATGCCAAAAAGGCATTTCATCAGCGTGGATTTGCCGGCGCCGTTTTCACCCATCAGCGCGTGCACGCTGCCTGGCCTGACGCGCAGCGTTACGTTGTCAAGCGCCTGAACGCCGGGAAATTGTTTGGAGATCCCCAGCATCTCCAGCACATAAGGCCCAGTTGCCTCATTCAATGTGGCTGACTCCCCTTTCCAGTTAGTATGGTATAAGAATCTCAAAATACCGGCGAAGGGGCTGCCAGCGGAACAGCCGCTTCGCCGGGATTCCGTGGGGAGGGAAGGAGGAAAGCGCTGATCATGGTTTTTATCCGTTTCCTTTCCCGAAAAGGGGCTGCCTTGCGGCAGCCCCGATGTTTCTCCCGCTCTTTACTCGAAGTCGGTGTAGTTTTCCTCTGTGACCATCTGATAGGGGACCCATACATAGTGATCGTCTACAATCTCATAGGGGAAGCCGGTGAAATCACCATTGACGGCCGCGACGGTGAGCAGCAGCGTCGCGGCGCCCTGGTTTGCGGCGTCGTTGAGCACGGTACCCAGCAGCGTGCCTTCCTTCAGCGCTTCCAGCGCGGGGGCGGTGGCGTCCACGCCCACGACCGGCATGAATTTGCCCTCGGTGAAATAACCCTCGGCCTTGAGCGCCTCAATCGCGCCCAGGGCCATGTCGTCGTTGTTGGCGAGCACGCAGTCGATCTTGTCGCCAAACGCGGCCAGCCAGGCGGTCATCTTCTCCATGCCCTCAATGCGGTTCCAGTGCGCGGTGTCCACCGCCAAAGCCTCCAGCGTAAAGCCGGCGTCCTCCAGGCACTTGATGGAGTAGATGCTGCGCAGTTCGGCATCCTGATGGCCCGGCTCGCCCTGCAGCATGACATAGCGGATGACGCCGTCCTCGGGGATCGCTTCCGGATGCGCCGTGAAGTAGTCGACCAGAATCTGGCCGCTCATGGTGCCGGATTCTTCGGCCTTCGCGCCGACATAGTACCAGTTGTCAAAATCCGTCATTTCCTCGGCGATAGGCTCGCGGTTGAAGTACACAACCGGAATGCCGGCCGCCTCGGTCTTCTTGGAGATTTCCGCGCACGCGGTGCGGTCCACCGGGTTGATGGCCACGCCGTCGAAACCCTGGTCAACGAACATAATCACCTGATCGTTTTGGGTAGCCTGCGCATTCTGGCTATCGACGATCTGCGCCTCGGCGATTCCTTCCGCCGCTTTGGAAATCGCGTTGCGGACCCCCGTCATAAACGTATCATCGAACTTGTAGACGCACACGCCGATGGTTGGGCCCGCCGCGAGCGAGACAGACGAAAGGCCCAGCACCAGTACCAGGGCAAGCACCATGGAGAGAAGTTTCTTCATAAACAGACAGACCTCCCTTTTTTTATTGGACACGGAGAGTATATAGTATTTTTCATACAAATGCAATCTTTTTTTAGAGCAGTTTTACTTTATTCCATGATTTTACGGATTTTGTATATTCCTGCTCCTCAATCGCGCCCTTTATTGGGGAAGGCACGCATGTGCCGGGATCATATTCCGCCGCCGCTTCCTTTGTAACAAAGTTCGCACCGACGCGGGCAACGCCGGGCACCGCGCCCGCCGCATCCTCAACCGCCCGGGCGCAATGCGCGCGTCCCATACCTCCCACACGCAATAACATTTTTCCCCATTTTTTCATAATTGACAGCCGGGATCGCTTCTCATACAATTAAAAACAACGCGTACCACAGCATACCGCTTGCGCGTCGCCCCGCCCAACGGGGCAGTCGAGGCGGTGAAGGCGGCTTAGGAGGGAAAGCGGATCGTCGTCGGCCGTATGGATGCTTTGGTCGCCGCGCCAGCAATGCGCTGAATCTCGGCTTTGCCGTACAAAGCGCGTTTGTGTGTAACTTTTTGGGAGGAGACGCTTTCGCCGGTTGAGTTGGAAGGCGATACGGTATTCTTTGATCCTCACCCTTATGAGATCAAGAGCTTTCGGCTGATATGAGGAAAACATGTGGATTGTATTTGCGGTAGGTTCCGCCTTCTTCGCCGGCATCACGTCCATTCTGGCGAAAGCGGGGCTGGCGAACACGGATTCTGACCTTGTGACCGCGCTGCGGACCATTGTGGTGCTGCTGTTTGCCTGGCTGATGGCGTTTGTCTCCGGGGCCACGCGCACGCTTTTTGAGGTGTCTGGCCAAAGCCTTCTCTTTCTGGCGCTTTCCGGCGTCACGACGGGCGCCTCCTGGCTGTGCTATTTTCGCGCCTTGCAGATGGGGGATGTCAACAAGGTCGTGCCCATTGACAAGTCCAGCACGATTTTGACCATGCTGCTGGCGTTCGCTGTGCTGGCCGAGCCCATTGGTTGGGCCAAGGCGGCGGCCATGGCGCTCATAGGCGCCGGCACGCTGATGATGGCGCGGCAGGGTTCCGCGCGGGCGGAAACAAACAGGCCGCGGGGTATGGCCTGGGCCGTCTACGCGTTGCTGTCTGCCGTGTTCGCCGCCCTGACAGCCATTTTGGGCAAGCTGGGCATCGCGGGCGTGGCATCAGACCTGGGCACAGCGCTGCGAACCATCGTCGTGCTGGCCATGGCATGGCTGATCGTATTCCTGCGGGGCAAGCAAAAAAGAATTTACGACATTGACCGGAGAAACTGGTGGTTCATCCTGCTCTCCGGCCTGGCGACCGGCCTCTCGTGGCTGTGTTACTACCGCGCGCTGTGGGAGGGGCCCGCCAGTGTCGTGGTGCCCATTGACAAGCTGAGCATCTTATGCACGACAGCGTTGGCATGGGTTTTCTTCCGCGAAAAGCTCACGTTGCGCGCCGGGGTCGGGCTGGCGTTGATGACGGTGGGCACGGTGCTGCTGGTGGTGATATAGTTTATTTCGCGCTTCTGATTTTTTCTATATTTGTGTTCATAAGGTGCCGGACAAAATATCTGAACACAAACGCTTTAAAGCGGCCTATATTCTGCCGGTGCGCCGCAAACAACTCGTCCGGGCTGTCAAAGATGCCGAGGTCTTTGACGATATTGTCCATTTGAATATAGGTGCTGTTTTCCTCCCATTCAACCGGCGGATGCTGAAAATTCTGTGTCGCCACGTTATGTGTCACAAGGGGTTGCGTATATTTTAAATGGCAAACGCGGGCCGTTGACATCGCACGGCGGTCATGCTAAAATTATAAAAGATTAATAAATTTAAAAAAGTCGGGAGATGGTGTTTGTATGAAAAGATTTGTCGTCGGCCTGCTGCTTGTTGGCATGTTGCTGTCCTCAAACACCGTGGGTATAAACTCGAAAGCCCCGGTGACCGTCAAACCGTCGGACAATCCGCAAAACAGCCTTACCTGGGCCGGAAAATACGAAGGTTCTATCCCGGGCGCAGACTCCGAGATTAAAACTGCGATTACCTTGTCTTCCGATCTGACGTACACAATGACGTACCAATATGTAGACAAAGATTCTGCGGTCTACACAGACAAAGGCACGTTCCAGTGGGACGCAACCGGCGAAATGGTCACGCTAAGCGGAACCGACATACCAAACCAATATAAAGTCGGCGAGGGCAGGCTTACTCAGTTAGATATGGATGGCAAACCCATCGCCGGGCAGTTCGCCGACAAATATATATTGAAGCAAACCTCGAAAACAGCCGACGTAACTGACAGCTCGCAAAACAGCCTTACCTGGGCCGGAAAATATGAAGGTTCTATCCCGGGCGCTGACTCCGAGATTAAAACTGCGATTACCTTGTCTTCCGATCTGACGTACACAATGACGTACCAATATGTAGACAAAGATTCTACGGTCTACACAGACAAAGGCACGTTCCGGTGGGACGCAACCGGCGAAATAGTTACGCTAAGCGGAACCGACATGCCAAACCAATATAAAGTCGGCGAGGGCAGGCTTACTCAGTTAGATGTGGATGGCAAACCCATCGCCGGGCAGTTCGCCGACAAATATATATTGAAGCAAACGGCTGGCGGCAAATAACCCGCAAATATTTCAAATTACGAGGGAACCCGCGGGAAAACACCGAAGCGGATACTTCTGTATGAAGTATCCGCTTCGGTGTTATTTTTTGTTATGTCGCCAAAGATGGCGTAAATTTGCATGAAAGCTGTTTGGGTTGGTTGTATATCGCAAGGACGCGCTCTTTTTCATTCAGATCCCGCCAGCCTCTGCCTGCGATGAGCGCTTGGAGCCGAGGATCGCTGTATATGGAGCAAGGCGGTTTCCCGCCGCAAGGTTTTCTGCATTATTATTTTTTAAGTATACATAAAAAATTTGAATTTTTTACAAACAAATGGTATACTGTTCCCATATCGTAAGGATCATTGATGCTGAGCGAATAAGCTTTTCTAAATCGATAGCGGGGGCGGAGAAATGGGGCTGCGCGCACAAAAGACGAATAAGCTTGGCCCTGCGGGCATGAATCTGAGAAAATCAGGGCTCGATTCGCTCTTTAAAAAGCGAGGCGTTCGCGTGCAGTCCCCGCGTATCCGCTCCACGGCGGGTACGGAGCATAACAGAGAAAATCAAAGGCCGCTTGGCGGAAGGATAAGGCTCATCCTTTGCGTTCTGTTTGGCGCTGTCTTTTTGCTCGCCCTCACGCTTGGCATTGTGGATACGTTTACGGCGCGAAATCTGATGCTTATGGGCGTGGCCTGTCTGGTGGTCGTTCCAAACGCCGTCCCATTTTGGAGAGGCAGGCTGCAAAAGCGTCAAAGGGCTAAAAGCAGATCGATTGACAAGTATATACCGCAAAGAATCGGCGATATGGAGCTGACGAATACCGTTATGGGCGTGGAGGTGGCCGGCATGCGTTACGCGGAGGTGAAAGCGGAGCGGCTGCGCTTGGGCGACCGTGTCGATATCATGCCCGAGCCAGATAACCCGAATGATCCCATGGCCATGCGGCTTTCCGTCATTGGCGCGCATCTGGGGTATATCCTTCGCGGGGAGATGCAGGCATTGCTTGGCGAATGGTTCCGAAAAGGGTGGAAAGCGCGGGCCTATGTTTCCGATGTGGACGCGCAGGCGCAAAAGGTTCAAGTTTGCCTTGCTTTTTATACGCCCGCCAAATACGAATTGCTTCGCAAGTCCGGCGCGCGGAGCAGGGTTTTCCGGCTTGCCGAGGAGGGGGGCAGAAAGGTGAAAATCGCGATCGACGGCTGTTACTGCGGCGAGGAAGTGTCTGTGGATATTGATTATGAAAAGGATAAGCATTTGGTGTACGCGGGCGGCCCTATCGGCAGCCTTTCCCCGTCGAGCCTGAGCTTTATTGACGGCCTTGACGACTACCTGATCTTCGTGGAGGATAAAGAGACGGCGGAAAACGGCAGGACCGTCGTCAAGGTACGGGTCTTTGATGTGGGCGCGCCATAAACCGCGTTCACGCGGCTGCGTGGAAGGAATAACGTCATCTTGCGGCCCCCTTGCGCTTCTACCTAAAAAAGGATACAATACATGTAAATCAAAACGCAGGATAGAATAGGAGTGAGACGATGCAAGATAAGGTCATTGAAACCGCCAGGGAGAAAATGGCGAAAACCGCCTCCATGCTCAAGAAAGAGCTTGGTTCCCTGCGCGCGGGCCGGGCGAACCCGCAACTGCTGGACCGCATCACCGTGGATTACTACGGCACCCCGACGCCATTGCCGCAGATGGCGAACATTTCCGCGCCCGAGGCAAGGCAGCTTGTCATCTCGCTGTGGGATCCGAAGATGATCCCGCTGGTGGAAAAAGAGATCCTGAAATCAGACCTGGGCATGACGCCCATGAACGACGGCAAGACGATCCGCCTGATAGTGCCAGAGCTCAATGAGGAGCGCCGCAAGGAGCTGACAAGGATCGTGCGCAAGGGCTGCGAGGAATCAAAGGTCGCCGTTCGCGCCATCCGGAGGGACGCCGTGGAGCAGATCAAGAAGATGCAAAAGAGCTCGGAAATCACCGAGGACGACCAGGAGGACGCGGAGAAAGACATTCAAAAAATCCACGACGACGCGATCAAGGAGCTTGATAAGATCGCGGCGGAAAAGGAAAAGGAGATCATGTCCGTTTGACAAAGTCACTGCTGGGGCGTCCGCTGGAGGAGGCGCTCCGTCAAATGCGAAGCCAGGGCGTGGAGCCGGCAGTCGTCATTTCACGCGCGCCGCGCCGGCCGGAAGGGGTGGGCAGCCTTCGCGTTGTCCGCGTGCGGGCGGAAGGGCGCGAATTGACCGCCTGCGCTTTTCTGGATAAGGTTGAGAAGCCTTGAAGCCGTGGGAAAAGCCCAGGAGACTGCCGCTCCACGTCGCGATCATCATGGACGGCAACGGGCGCTGGGCGAAGAAAAGAGGGCTCGGCCGGGCGTTGGGCCACCGAAAGGGCGTGGAAACGCTCCGCGCGGTGGTGCGCGAGAGCAGTGAGCTTGGCATTGGGGTGTTGTCGCTGTACGCGTTTTCTACGGAGAACTGGTCGCGATCCGCGGAGGAAGTGGGCGCGCTCATGGGCCTTTTGCTCGAGTTCTTCGCCAAGGAAATCGACGCGCTGCACGCGAACCGCGTGCGCGTCCGCATTTTAGGGGACGTGGAAGGCCTGCCGGGGCCGCAGCGGGACGCGGCCCTGGCCGCGATGGCGCGCACGGCCGAGAATGCCGGCCTTCAGCTCAATATCGCGCTGAACTATGGCGGCCGTGACGAGCTGGTGCGCGCCATGCGAAGGCTTATGCGCGCCGGCCTCGCGCCTGAACAAGTCAATGAAAAGGCGCTCGCGGACGCGCTGGATACGGCCGGCCAGCCTGATGTGGACTTGATGATCCGGCCCGGCGGGGAGATGCGCCTGAGTAACTTTTTGCTCTTTCAGTCGGCGTACGCGGAATTTTTGTTCCCCGGTACGCTCTGGCCTGATTTTGACGTGGACGCGTATCACCATGCGCTGGACGCGTACGCGGCGCGGGAAAGGCGCCTTGGCGGACGGAAAGAACACGGGGGAGAGTGACATGCTGCAAAGGATCGTTACGGGCGTGGTAAGCGCGGCGTTGCTGATGCTTGTGATGTTTTTTCGCGGATGGGTGATTGATATCGCGATCGTGTTGGTGACAATGCTTGGCTGCCATGAAATGCATAAGGCGTTCCTTCAAGCGGGGCTGCATCCGGCCCGAGGCACGGTGTTTGGCATGGCCTTGCTCATGCTGCCCCTCTATCAGCTTGTGGGCATCGTGGGGATCTATCTGCTGGGCTGCTCGGCCACGCTGATCATTATCCTGCAAATCTCGCTTCGCAAACAACCGCGCTGGGTGGACGCGGCGGCGTCACTCAGCGTGCTGGTGTGCGTGCCGGTTCCGCTGTCAATGCTCTATCCCATCCTTCGCATTCAGCCGGATATGCTGGGCGCGGTGTTTGTCTTTTTGGTGTTTGCCATCGCGCTCCTGGGGGATACCTTCGCCTATTTCGTTGGGGTGACGCTTGGCAAGCATCCAATGGCTCCCGAGGTATCGCCCAAGAAGACATGGGAGGGTGCGGCCGCGGGCCTTCTGGGCAGCGTGGCCGGCGCGGTGGTCGTGGGCATGAGCGGCGTGGCGCTCACGCCCATGCCGCCGCTGTGGCATTTTCTCGTGCTGGGCCTGGTGGGCGGAACGGCGGGCCAGCTGGGCGATTTGTCCGCGTCGCTTATGAAACGGTTTTGCGGTATTAAAGACTTTGGGACCATGTTCCCCGGCCATGGCGGCATGATGGATCGCTTTGACAGCATCATCTTCGTATCCTATGTGCTCTTTGGCTACTGCATGGTGGCCAAGCTGTTTTAATAAAATGATGCGCTCCATCGCGGTTCTGGGTTCCACAGGCTCCATTGGCACGCAGGCGCTCTCCGTGGCGTCACGCCACGCGGAGCGCTTCCGTGTTGTGGCGCTGACAGCGCGTGCGGACGCGGAAAAGCTGTTCGCGCAGGTGAGGCAATTCAGGCCTTTGATGGCCGGTCTGGTCGCTAGGCCAAAGGAAATACCGGAGGATGTTCGCTTTTGCGAATGGGTGTTTGGCGAAGCGTGTTTGCGGGCGGCGGCGACGCTGGGCGCGGCGGACGATATATTGGTATCCGTGGTGGGCGCCTCGGGTCTTGCGGCTGTGCTGGACGCGCTCACCGCCGGAAAGCGGGTGCTGCTGGCGAACAAAGAAGCGCTGGTGGCGGGCGGTCCGCTCGTGATGGAGGCCGCGCGCCGCGCGGGGCAGCCCATCCTGCCTGTGGACAGCGAGCATAGCGCCATCTTCCAATGCCTGCGGGCGGCGGGCGCGAACGCTCCGGAAAAGCTGATCCTCACCGCGTCCGGCGGCCCGTTCCGCACGTGGCGGGCCGGGGACATCGAAAGCGCGACGGCAGAGCAGGCGCTCCGCCATCCGAACTGGTCCATGGGGCGCAAGATCACTGTGGATTCCGCGTCCATGATGAACAAGGCGCTGGAGGTGATCGAGGCGCGCTGGCTCTTTGGCGTCGCGCCGGAGAAGATCAGCGTGCTGATCCACCCGCAGAGCGTCGTCCATTCCATGGTGGAGTTTCAGGATGGGGCGGTGCTCGCGCAGCTTGGCACGCCCGACATGCGCCTGCCGATCCTCTACGCGATGGCCTATCCGGAGCGGCTCGCAACGGGCGGGG
>WRGP01000184.1 GCA_009787135.1 Bacillota bacterium
GCATATACTGATATGGTTTCACGCCCGCCATGACCAGAAACCGCAAGCTCCTGCGTTCCCGATCTTCTGCGATGATACCCGCTGTTGTGCCTAAAACCGTCATACCCGCGTATATGCCCGCGAACATCGTAACAAACATGCTGTCGTCCAGTTCGGCATTTGGTTTGGCGACTATTTGTGTAAAGACAAACGCCACTAGCGGAAACACAATAAATTGGATTAACACCATACGATTTTTGAGAATGTCTCTCAACTGCTTTGAAAAAATCGCCTTAATGCTTCTCATTCCAACTCAACCCCCGTCATCTTAATAAAAACCGCTTCCAAGTCCGGAACCGTTTTAACCGCACCATAGCGTTCGCATATCTCCGCCGGAACCCCCTGCTCGACGATACCCCCCTTATGCAGCATCACCACACGGTCGCAGAGTTTGACCGCTTCTTCCATGTTATGTGTGGTTAGGAAAACGGTAGCCCCTCTTTCTCGCAGGCCTACGATTAACTTATGAATGCCCCGCGCTGTGGCAGGATCAAGGCCGCTGGTCGGCTCGTCGAGGAACAGTACCTTTGGTTCATGCAGGATTGCCCTTGCCAGAGCCAATCGCTGCCGCATCCCTTTAGAAAGCGTATTGGCGGCTTTTTTCTTCGCTGCCGCAAGACCAACGCTTTTCAGCGCATCCAGAGATTTTTTGTGGGGAATACCATAAATGTCCGCAAAGACATTCAGGTTTTCAAGACAATTCAACCGGACAAACAACCCGTCCTCGTCCAGCATCAGACCTGTCTCAAAAGGCGTCACGCCTATACTATGTGTGCCGCTGTCCGCGCTGAGCTGATTTGTGAGAATGTTGATGATTGTCGTCTTACCGGCTCCGGATGGGCCGAGTAACCCCAAAATCTCTTTTTCCTTCACCTCAAATGTCACGCCTGACAGAACGGTTTGCGAGCCGAAACGTTTTGTAATATTGTTCATTTGAATCATGCCTCATGTTCTCCCCTCTCAAATGGATTCATTCCGCTGTTCATGAAATAAGCTTGCATAGCCCTTTGCAGATACTCTTCCACGCTTTCCCAGCGCACTTTCCATTGCGTATCCCAGCCATCTTTTTGTTGGGCGAATTTATTTAGCTCAGAGAGCAGGTTCATGTCACCCTTTGTAAATTCCATGACCATATCCCACCACTCCTTGCCAACAGCCCGGCCTTGTTCGCTTTCGGGAGGTATTCCGTTTTTTTGCATATCCGCTATTTCATCGCACACCTTGTTTATGGCGTCGATAATCGACGAAGCGCTCTCCTTATCAAACCGGCTGCGAAAACGGTCAAGCGTTTTATCGTCCACATGCTTTACCAACCCGTATAGCTCGTTCTTCATTTGAAGATTGACAATAATATCAGCATATTTTTTGAAATCCACTGTTTTGATTCGCAGTATCTCGGATATCAGCTTTTCGATTGTATCCAGCACTTCCGACAGTGACGCGATTTTCTCCCTGACCACCTTTGCCTGTTCCGCGAGTATGTTGGCGACTTGTTCAGGCGTCTCCAAGTCGGCAAGTAGGGTCTTAATGTCATTCAACGAAAAGCCCAAATACTTCATAGCTTCTATTTGATGAAGCTTAAACATGTCCTTTTCGGTGTACAGCCTGCGCCCGCCCTCACTTTCATCTGACGGCGAGAGCAGGCCTTCCTTGTCATAGTATTGTAACGTTCGGACGGTGGTGTTCATTTTTTTCGCAAGCTTGCCTACGATCATGTATCCTTCCGGAACTGCTCTGTGTTTTTCCATTAATCAATCTACCTCCATGAACACAGTATAGCTCATCACGTTACGTCATAAGCAAGCTTTTTTAGTATAGCCATCGCTATGATTGATGAATCACAATTATTTGCGCGTGCAGTAGGGCAGTCTCCCCAAAGTTTTAATCGAAAACCGGGGTCAGGGCAGGCACAAGGCCGGCCCTGACCCCGGCGGCATTTTTTCATGAAAACGGTCCGGAATCGCTCCCTACAGCAGTTCCCCATACCGCCTGACAAAAATCTTCTTAAACACGGTCACAAGCGCCATATAGAGGAAGACCGTCAAGGCCAGCCACGCGAAGTACACGGGCGGCAGGGGCGCCAGGCCCATGGACGCGCCAAAGCCCGTAAAGGGGATCAGGGTCAGGACGGCAATGCCGGTGAACGTAAGAAGCGTCACCGCCGCCGACGCGCGGCTTTGGATAAACGGTATCTTCGGCGTGCGGATCATGTGAATGACAAGCGTCTGGCTCCACATGGATTCCACAAACCAGCCCGCCTGGAATATCGCCATAAAGAGCTTTGCCTGCTCTGACAACACTTCCGGCCTAAAGTCCAGCGCGCCGCCGCGTACGCCGACAATCGCCGGGCAGATGATAAAGAACATCAACAGGTAGGTCGTGATGTCAAACACAGAGCTGGTCGGCCCAATCCAAATCATGAACTTGCCGATGGAGGAAGCGTCCCATTTGCGCGGTATGGCCAGGAACTCCCTGTCCACGTTGTCCCACGGGATGGCCGTGCAACTCAGATCGTAAATCAGGTTCAGCAGAATAAGATGAATCGGCATCATGGGCAAAAACGGCAAAAACGCGCTGGCTGCCAGCACGGAGAACATGTTGCCAAAGTTCGATGAGGCCGTCATCTTGATATACTTGATCA
Source organism: Bacillota bacterium (assembly GCA_009787135.1). Lineage (GTDB taxonomy): Bacteria > Bacillota > Clostridia > Christensenellales > Aristaeellaceae > Avichristensenella. Next base: position 2,681 of record WRGP01000184.1, read on the forward strand.
TGTTGGCATAGGTCTTCCGGCCCTCGATGATCCCCTTCTCCAGCACCATCAGGTCCTTCTCCAGCAGAATCACGTCCGCGGACTCCTTGGCGATATCCACCGCGGTATCCACCGAAATGCCCGCGTCTGAGGCCTTCATCGCCGACGCGTCGTTGATGCCGTCCCCCATATAGCCGACGCTATGCCCGTTGCCGCGAAGCGCCGTGATAACGCGCGCCTTCTGCTGCGGCGACAGCTTGGCAAACACGCTGATATTTTCAGCCTCACGCCCAAGCGCCTCATCGCTCATTTGATCCAAATCAGAGCCCAGCAGGATGCGCTCTACCGAAATGCCCACCTGGCGGCACACGCAGCGCGTGACCTTATCGTTGTCGCCGGTGAGGATTTTGACATCCACGCCATGTTCTTTCAGGGCCTTGATCGCGCCGGCCGTGGATTCCTTGGGCGGGTCGAGGAAGGCCAGATATCCCATGAACACCATGTCAGATTCGTCGGCCACCGAGAACGCGCCCACCGGGGAGGGGTTTGTCTTTTGCGCGACGGCGATCACGCGCATGCCGTCCTCGTTAAGGTCGTCCACCTTCTTCAGGATGTATGCCCGAATGTCGTCGGTCAGCGGCAGCACCTTGCCCTCGTACTCGGCATAGGCGCACACGGAGAGCATTTCCTCCACGGCGCCCTTGGTGATCATCTGCGTTTTGCCGTTTTTGACCACCACGCTCATGCGGCGGCGCTCAAAGTCAAAGGGGATTTCATCCACCTTGACGAAATGCCCGGCAAGGCCGCGCAGGGTGTCCTCCGCCGCCTGCTCCTCCTGCGTCCGCGCGATGATGGCGATGTCCATCAGGTTTTTCAGGCCGGTCTGGTAGTAGCTGTTGAGGAACGCGTGGCGGAGCACCCGCGTGTCCTCCTCACCGTGGATGTTCAGGTGATACTGCAGCACCACCTTGTCCTGCGTGAGCGTGCCGGTCTTGTCCGTGCACAGAATATCCATGGAGCCAAGGTTTTGGATGGAGTTCAGGTTCTTGATGATCGTCTTTTCCTTGGACATGGCCACCGCGCCTTTGGCAAGGCAGGTGGTGACGATCATCGGGAGCATCTCAGGCGTCAGACCCACCGCCACCGAAAGCGCGAACAGCATAGCCTGCACCCAGTCCCCCTTAAAGCCGTTGATAAACAGCACCACCGGCACCATCACCAGCATAAAGCGGATGAGCAGCCAGGACACCGAGTTTACGCCCTTTTCAAAGCTGGTCTGGACAGGCTTTTCGCCGACGTTTCTGGCCATCTCGCCAAAGATCGTGTCGTCGCCCGTGGCCACCACCACGCCCGTGGCGGTGCCGCTGATCACGTTGGTGCCCATAAAGGCGAGGGTCGGCGCTTCGGTCAGCGCGCCCACTTCGCCTTGGCCGGCGCCCGCGACCTTTTCCACGGACACGCTCTCGCCCGTCAGGGCCGACTGGCTGACGAACAGGTCTCTCGCGTGCAGGACACGCATGTCGGCGGGGATCATATCGCCGGCCGCCAAATGCACGATATCGCCCACCACGACCTCGTCCAGGGGAATTTCCGCCTTGCCGTTCTCCTGCCGCTGGACGCTGGTGGTGGTGCTGATCATATTCAGCAGGCTTTCCGCGGCGTTGCCGCTTCGGGTCTCCTGCACGAGCCGCAAGAGGCCGGACACCAGCACCATGGTCATGATGATAATGACCGTGATAGCGTCCCTCTCCCCCGGTTCCGCCAAGATAATATCCGTAAAGGCGGATACCAGCGCCAGCCCAAAGAGAATCGCGGTAAAGGGGTTGACAAACGATTTGACGATACGCTCAACCAGGAAAACCTTTTTGCCATGCGTGACCGTATTGTCGCCGTATGCCTCGCGCGAGGTCTCAATCTGGTCTTCGTCCAGCCCGTTCATCCCTGTATGCAGCGATTGAAACAGCGCTTGCGTCTCAGCGGCCGCGGCAAACCGCATCCGCTTGTTCACTTCGTCACGGCGGGCCATTTCCGCGGCGGACTTTGGGAATTCCACCCGGTTATTCTTTAGGTTGTTCATTGGTCTGTACCTCCGTTTCGTTATTATGAAATCTTGGAAGCACAGCCTGTTCACCGATGGGGCGTCTATTGGGTGTTCTGCCGGGGTTGGATTGCAGGAATCTGGCCGGGTGAAAAAAGATCCGTCCGGAAACTACAATCCAGCCCTGGCAGAACACTGGTGACGGAATGAAAACCCGTGTGCCATTCCGCCACGGCACTTCGATGCGGCCCGTCAGGGTCAGGGCTGTGTCTACTGCCGGTTTCCAATCCGTTCACCTCGCTTACAATAAAATATCTATATCCAAACCCTCGCGGGGGGCTTCCTAATCTACATAAAAAAACCTCTGCCACCACACGACGATGACAGAGGGTTAGCCCCACAAACCAAACGCCTGCCCTATGCCCATGCGCACAGGAAAGCGTTTTTACGTCATCGTCCAAGCTTCAGCTCCACAGGGCGATGAAGTTGCGTTATTCCATGCCTTGGTTTCGACATGGACTGTTTACCTTCTCATAGTGTCTCCACTATTCCGCGGCAGCAACCCGTATCCCTCTGGTAGCCTCACCTACCGAAACGGCTGGTCAAGTACCGTATACAGCATATGCCCCCAACTTTGTTTTGTCAACCTCTTTGGAAAAGATTATTTCTTTTCTATCATTGGAACGTCGATTTTTTACAAGAAATTACGTTAGCCTTCCGGTATCATACTTATCATAAAAACAAAGATTGGAGCGGCTGAGATGAGCAAAACTTACGAAGCGTTTCAAAATGGCTGGTTGCGCCTGCCCGGTCAAGAGATCCGTTTTGCCGGCATACCGTGGTCAAAGCACGCGAAATTTGAGGGCGTTGCACTCAAGCACTTGGTGACCGCCAAGGAAACCGACGGGCAATTCAGCTATCATCTGGTACGCGTTGCGCCCGGCAAAGCAATAGGCGCCCATACGCATCCGGCGCAGTTGGAGACCCACGAAGTGATCGGCGGCACAGGGAGATGCATCAACAATGGATCTGTTTTGCCCTATGAGCCGGGCGTCGTTTCGATTTTTCCAATGGGGCTGGAACACAGCGTGCAGGCCGATGAGGAGGGACTGCTGCTGTTCGCCAAGTTTATGCCGGCGCTTTGCTAGAATCTGCGGATAGCGCTTTTTTATACTCAATGGGCGATATACCCATTACAAAACGAAACTGTTTGTCCAAGTGGCTTTGGTCATAGAACCCCGTGGCCTGAGCCACTTTGGCGATGGACACACCTTGCCCGATAAGCCGCTGAGCCATGCGGACACGGTTTTGCATCTGAAATTTGTGCGGCGTGAGGCCCACCTCCCGTTTGAAAAGCCGTATCAAGTGGTCTTTGCACAGATTCGCCGCTTTGGCGAGCCGTTCAACGCGCAGGGTTTCATCCGGCTGGCGCTCAATCAGGTCCCTTATTTCTGCAACGTATGGGCAGCGTATGGATAGCTGTTCATTGCGCATGCGCAGCAGCTCGTTTATGCCATACAGAAACAGCGAAGCCTGGTTTTTCTCAAGCATTCCCCTGTCGTGCAGCAAGGGAAAAAGGGTGTTGACGGCGTTCATCAATTTGGCGTTTGCCGCTCCCCAAACGAGGTCCGCGGGTATACAAAGGGAAACCATATCAACTGGGCCGCGCGGCGTCAAGGCGTGCGTTTCATAAGGAAGAATCGCAAAAACCATCCCCGCGCCAAGCATGCTCGTCCCCCTTTGACGCCACAGCGCCATTTCACCGCGGAGCACCACGCCAACGGCACAGACCGATACATGGTTGTGCGGCGGATATGGCTTGACATGGTTTTGCAAACGGATTGCTTCCACGTACTCTGTCTTGTAGTAGAATGCCTTGGACAAAAGCTCATCTCCTCTTTCCCATTATAGCATTTTTTTGCGTAACTTTATATCCAAAAAACTTCGGCTTGACGCGTCCATTCCTCTCTGCTATAATTTGTTGCGTTCGCAACAAACAAATGAGCAGACAAGAAAGGCCGGCATACATGGAATCCCTCATGAAATACATCGGCCGGCTAAACCGGCTCGCCATCCTTTATCGCTCCATGGAGCTGGAGGCCGAGGGCATCAACGGCATCCAGCACAGCTACATCCTTCGCGTCTGCGCCCAGCCGGGCATCACGCAGGACGAACTGGCGCAGGCGCTCCCCGTACACAAGAGCAACGTGGCCCGCCAGCTCGCGCTGCTGGAGGAGGGGGGCTACGTCACGCGCGTCCCTAAGGAGGGCGACAAGCGCGCCCTTAAGGTTTTTCCCACAGACAAAATGCTTTCCGTATACCCAAAGGTACGCAGGGTGCTGGACGAGTGGGACGCCTGCCTCGTGGAGGATTTCACGCGGCAGCAGCGGGAGGCGCTCGCCGGCATGCTCGTCCAGATGCTGGACAGGGCCGCCCGGCGCGTGGCGGAAGCACGGAGGCTCATGCTATGAAAAAGATATTCTCGTATCTCAGGCCCTTTGCGGGGGCCATGTCCTTAGGCCTTTTCATCAAGTTCATCGGCACGATCATGGATCTGCTGCTCCCTTGGATCCTGGCGTACATCATCGACACGGCCGCCCCCCGGCAGGACGCCCCGCAAATCTGGATGTGGGGCGGCGTGATGCTCGTGTGCTCCATCCTGGCGGTGGTTACCAACATCTGGGCCAACCGCATGGCATCGCGTGTCGCGCGGGATAGCGTCCGCACCCTGCGCCGCGACCTGTTCGAAAAGACCATCCGCCTTTCGGGCCGCCAGATCGACAGCCTGACCATCCCCTCGCTGGAGGCGCGCCTGACCACGGATACGTACCAGGTCCACCAGATGATCGGCATGATGCAGCGCCTGGGCGTGCGCGCGCCGATTCTGCTCATCGGCGGCATCCTGGTGACCATGACGCTCGAGCCCGTGCTGTCGCTGACACTGGTATGCATCCTGCCCTTCATCGCGCTGGTTGTATGGCAGGTGTCCCGCAAAGGCGTGCCGCTCTACACGCGCTTGCAGCAGGGGGTGGACGGCCTCATCCGCGTCATACGGGAGAACATCACCGGCATTCGCGTGGTCAAGGCGCTATCCAAAGGGGACTATGAAAAGCGGCGCTTTGACGGCGCCAACAAAAGCGTGGCGGAGATGGAGCGGAAGGCCGCCGCCACCATGGCGCTGACAAACCCGCTCATGAACGCGCTCCTCAACCTGGGGCTTACGCTCGTGATCATCGTGGGCGCGTTCCGCGTCAACCTCGGCATCTCACAGCCGGGCAAAATCATCGCGTTTCTGTCCTATTTTACCATCATCCTCAACGCCATGATGATCATGACCCGCCTGTTTGTGATGTACTCCCGCGGCAGCGCGTCCGCAAGCCGCATCGCGGAGGTGCTGGACCTTCCCGAAGAGCTTGCGGTGATACCGGACCAGGCCGCGCCCGGCGCGGCGCCCGGCGAGCCCGCGCACATCGCCTTCGACCACGTATCCTTCTCCTATAACGGGCGGCGCGATACCTTGACGGATATAAGCTTTACGCTGCGGCGCGGCGAGACCCTTGGCATCATCGGCGCCACCGGCTCGGGCAAGAGCACGCTTTTGAACCTGCTGATGCGCCTGTACGACGCAAGCGGCGGCGAAATCCGCATTGACGGCAGGCCCATCCAGGCCATACCCAAGGATGCGCTGCACACCATGTTCGGCGTGGTATTCCAGCACGACGCGCTCTTTGCCGAGACACTCTCGGAGAACATTGACTTTGGCCGGGGGTTGCCGCGGGAAACCATTGAGCACGCCGCACAAATGGCGCAGGCGGCGGAATTTATCGCCGCGCTGCCGGACGGCCTTGCGCATCCGTTGACCAGCCGGGGCACGAACGTCAGCGGCGGGCAGAAGCAGCGCATCCTCATTTCCCGCGCGCTGGCGGGCAAGCCTCACATTCTGATCCTGGACGATGCTTCCAGCAGCTTGGATTACCGCACAGACGCGGCCTTGCGGCGCGCCCTGCGCGAAAATTTCAGCGGTGTGACCACCCTCATCGTAGCCCAGCGCGTCAGCTCCATCCTGCACGCGGATCAAATTCTCGTGCTGGAGCACGGCGCCATGCTTGGCCTCGGCACGCACGCGCAGCTCATGGAAACGTGCGAACTGTACCGGGAGATTTACTTTTCGCAGATGGGAGGCGGGGCGAATGCTGAATCAGCCGCGCGGCGTTGATCAAACACCCAAGGACCGCAAGAAGGTCATCGTTCGCCTGTGGCAATACCTGTACCAATTTAAGTGGCTGCTTGTCCTCGCGCTCGCGCTAACGCTTTTGAGCAACCTGCTGGCGCTGCTGGGGCCCTATCTCTCGGGCCGCGCCCTCGACGCTATAGGGCCCGCGGCCGGGGCTGTGCAATTTGAAAGCGTGTTTTTCTACTGCGGGCTCATGGTAGCGTTTTACCTCCTCTCCTCCGCCCTCACCTACGCGCTGTCCGTGGTCATGATCCGGCTGGGCCAGCGGGTGACCTACCGCATGCGCGGGGATGTCTTCAACCGGCTTTTGGACCTTCCGGTCAGCTTCTTTGACCGGCAGCAGGCCGGGGATATCATCAGCCGCCTGTCCTACGATATCGACACCGTCAACGCGTCGCTCTCCAGCGACCTGCCGCAAGTCGCCGCCAGCGTCATCACGGTGTTCGGTTCCCTGGCGATGATGCTCACCCTCTCCCCTCTGCTGGTGCTCATCTTCGCGGTAACCATCCCCGTCTCCATCGTGCTCACCCGCTACATCACCCGGCGCGTGCGGCCGCTGTTCTCCCGCCGCTCGCAAAAGCTGGGCGAGCTCAACGGTTTTGTGGAGGAGATCATCACAGGCCAGAAGACCATCAAGGCTTACCATCAGGAGGACACCTTCACGGGCCGCTTTGACAGCCAGAATATGGAAGCTATGGAGACGTATTACCGCGCCGATTACTACGGCACCATGGCCGGCCCTTTCATCAACTTCATCAATAACCTGTCCCTGTCGCTGATCAGCGTGTTCGGCGCGTTTTTATATCTGCAAGGCGGGCTTACCCTGGGCAATCTTTCATCCTTTGTGCTCTACTCCCGCAAGTTCTCCGGGCCCATCAACGAGGTGGCGAACATCCTAAGCGAGCTGCAGTCCGCGGCAGCGGCCGCGGAGCGGGTGTTCCGCATGATCGACGAGCCGCCAGAGCCAGCCGACGCGGCGGACGCTTTCACGCTGGCGGAGGCGCGCGGCGAGGTG
>WRGP01000185.1 GCA_009787135.1 Bacillota bacterium
ACTATTGCTCAAACATTCAAGCCCATAACCTATTGCCGCGCAATGGTTTCCGGCTTGTTTTCTGTCATTCAACTGTCAAAGTCAAGATAATAAAGAAAACAAGACTTAAACCAAGGTGATTTTTATATATGTGACACTTTCCTTTGTCTCACGTTCAAGAAAAATTTTGATAGATGCAATAAGCCCGATAGCACAAAAAAAGACGTTGCCAACACAACGCCTTGAAGAAAACCTTTGTTTAGTTCAGTTCGCGGCCTTGGCAAGCCTTCTGGCGAGCCGGGCCTTTTTGCGGTTCGCGGCATTTTTATGGATGACGCCTTTTGAGGCGGCCTTATCCAGCGCGCTGTAGGAAGCCTTGAGCAGATCGCCCGCCTGCTTCGGATCGCTTGCGACAGCGACGTCAAACTTTTTAATCGTTGTCTTCACGGAAGACTTGACCATGCGGTTGCGCAAGTTCTTTTTCGCGTTGACCTTCACGCGCTTCATGGCGGATTTGATGTTCGGCAATTCATTTCACCTCCTTGGCAAAGCATCGCGACAAATATAATACCATGCAGATGCCTAAAATGCAAGACTTTTTTTCCTATGCGGGATAAGTTTTGCCCCGCACAGCCATAGTAACACAAATGAATTGTTGGGAGGCGTACAATGCGCAATTTTCGTTCCGACCTGGCGCTGGAATCGTCTGCCCTGGCCGGCGGCATCCAGGTGCCGGGCGTGCGGGTGGAGCAGCTTCGCCTGGGTGACCTGACCGAGACGGTCGTGGAGATTGTGGACGAGCGGGGCATGGCCGCCCTGGACAAGCCCTGTGGCCGGTATGTGACGCTGGAAGCGAACCAAATGCACCTGCCGGAGCCCGCGCTGCTGGACATGACGGTCGACCGCCTGGCCGAGACGCTCAAGGGCATGCTGCCTGAGCTTGGCTCCGTGCTGGTGATCGGCCTTGGCAACCGGCGGATCACGGCGGATTCGCTCGGCCCGCGCGCGGTGGACGGCGTGCTGGTGACCCGTCACATGCGGGAGAACACGCCCGTGCATGTCAAGGGCCGGCTCCGCGAGGTAAGCGCCGTGGCGCCGGGCGTGCTGGGCGTGACGGGCATTGAGACCTCCGAGATTGCCCGCGGCATCATAGAGCATACAAAGCCGGACGCCGTAATCGCCGTGGACGCCCTGGCCGCCAAGGAGACATGCCGTATCTGCACGACGATGCAGATTACCGATACGGGCATTCAGCCAGGCTCGGGCGTGGGCAACCACAGGCTTGGGCTCAGCCAGGAGACCCTGGGCGTGCCCGTCATCGCCGTGGGTGTGCCGATGGTGGTCTACGCCGCCACGATAGCCCGCGACGCGCTGGAGCTGCTCATCGACGACCTGGAGATGGACGAGGAAGAGCATTCCGACGCACTGGACGCGCTGGTGGACCGCGTCGTGGAAAAGAGGCTGGGCGATCTGGTGGTGGCCCCGCGCGAGGTGGATGAGCGCGTGACGCATATGGCCGAGCTTTTATCCCTTGGCATCAACCGCGCGCTGCAGCAGCGCCTGTCAAAGGATGAAATCCCGGCGCTGATGCATTGATGGACGCATTCGGGCATATATACTCATCGCACAGGTAGGCGCACGGAAGGACGATAGGTGCTGCGATATGAATAAGCCATTCATCATACTGGGCTTTTTGGCCGCCGTTTTGCTGGCCGGTTTCATAGGGTATTCGGCGGCAATGGAATGGCTGCCGCCGGCCCGGCAAACGGCGATGCGGGTGGATGTGGATCTGACGGACACGGCAAACCAGGCGGCCGCGAAGCTCTACGAGACCGAACCGGAGGAACTTCCAGCCCCGGGCGGCATTGAGGTGGAGATTGTCCCGCGCGAGCGGGAGGAGGGTACGCCGCTCAAGGTGCTGATCTACCATACCCATACCTATGAGGCTTATGAGCCGGATTTTAGCGGCCAGTACAAAATCACCGAAAAATGGCGCACGGCGAATAACGACTACAACGTTACGCGCGTCGGCGAGGCGCTCGCGGCCCTGCTGCGCGATGAATACGGCATGACCGTGGTGCATGACGACACCGCGTTTGAACCGCCGGACTATAACAGCGCCTACCAGCGGTCCCTGGAGGCTATTGAGAACTATATGGCGCGCGGCGAGACGTTTGACCTGTATCTGGATATTCACCGGGACGCGTACGTGGAAGGGGTTTACGCCAAGAACACCGTGGTGGCGGACGGCAAAAAGGTGGCGCGGGTGGAGTTTCTGGTGGGCAAAGGGACGGGCGCTTTGAACGGGCAGGCGTTCGCGCAGCAGCCGGTCTGGGAGGTGAACCTCAGCCGGGCCCAGGTGATGACGGACGCGATCAACAGCCTTGCGGAAAACGTATGCCGCCCTATTTCGATCAAGGGCAGCCGCTACAACCAGCACGTGTCCACAGGCGCGTTTCTCATCGAGATCGGCAACAACATGAACACGCTGGACGAGGCGCTGGGTGCCGTACCGTATGTGGCGCGGGCCATCGCGGATACGCTGGGTGGGACAGTCTATCCCGAATATACACAATATCCTGTATATAAAGATTAAATCTTCTACTATCCCTTGAATCGGCGGTAAGACTGCTGTATAATAGTCGCACCGATAAAGGGGGAAGAAACATGCTCAGCGACAATGCCCTGCGCGTATTGGAAAAGCGGTATTTTACCCGGGATGAACATGGGAATACGACGGAGGACGCGGAAGGCCTGTTCCGGCGGGTAGCGAAGGCCATCGCGGAAATCGACAAAGAATTTGATCCTGCGGATACTATAGAGGAGACGGCGGAAAAGTTTTACAGGCGCATGACGTCTTTGGAATTTTTGCCAAACTCGCCGACCCTTATGAACGCGGGCAAGCCGCTGGGTCAGCTGTCCGCGTGTTTTGTGCTGCCCATATCCGACAGCCTGGAGGGAATTTTCGAAACGATCAAAAACGCCGCCCTGATCCATCAAAGCGGCGGGGGGACGGGCTTTTCTTTCTCGCGCCTGAGGCCGGAGGGCTCGGCGGTGCGCTCCAGCGGCGGCGTGGCCTCCGGCCCGGTCAGCTTCATGAAGGTCTATAACGCGGCTACGGAGGCCATCAAGCAGGGCGGCACGCGCCGGGGCGCGAACATGGGCATCCTGCGCGTGGATCATCCGGACATCCGGGAGTTCATCACCTGCAAGGCGGATTTGACGCAGTTCACCAACTTCAACATCTCCGTGGGTCTCACCGAGGCCTTTATGGCGGCTGTGGAGAACGATGAACCGTATGAGCTGATCGACCCAAGTACGGGGGAAGCGGTTCGTACGGAGCGCGCCCGCGATATTTTTGACCTTATTGTGGACATGGCGTGGCAAAACGGCGAGCCGGGCATCGTGTTTTTGGACAGGCTCAACCGCGATAACGTGACGCCGGATATCGGGATTATAGAGTCCACCAACCCGTGCGGCGAGCAGCCGCTTCTGCCCTACGAGAGCTGCAACCTCGGCTCCATCAACCTGGGCCGCATGCTCAGGGAAGACGGCGCGGGCGGCTTTGCGATCGACTATGACCTGCTGGGCGAGGTCGTGGACGACGCGGTGCATTTTCTCGATAACGTGATCAGCGCCAACAAGTATCCGCTGGAGCAGATTCGCGAGATGTCGCTGGGCACGCGCAAAATCGGCCTGGGCGTGATGGGCTGGGCGGACATGCTCTATAAGCTCGGCGTGCCCTACAACAGTGAGGAGGGCGTCTCCCTGGCCGAGGATGTGATGGGCTATATCAACATGCGCGCCAAGGAAGCGTCCCGCATCCTGGCGGAAATGCGCGGGCCGTTTCCTTATGTGGATCGCAGCCTATACAGGGAGGATCCCTATCCGCCGCGCAACGCGACGGTGACGACCATCGCGCCCACGGGCACCATCTCGATCATCGCGTCCTGCTCCAGCGGGGTGGAGCCGCTATTCGCGCTCTCCTTTGTACGCAATGTCATGGATCACGATGCGCTGCCGGAGGTGCACCCATATTTTGAGGAAGTGGCCAGGGCGCGCGGGTTCTACAGCCCCGAGTTGATACGGGCGGTGGCGGAACGCGGCACGCTGGAGCGCATGGAGGGCATTCCGGAAGATGTGCGCCGCGTTTTTGTGACCGCGCACGATGTATCACCGGAATATCATATCCGCATGCAGGCAGCCTTTCAGCAATCCACGGATAACGCCGTTTCCAAGACGGTGAATTTCAGCCATAGCGCCACCCGTGAGGATGTGCGCGAGGTATACGAATTGGCTTGGCGGCTGGGGTGCAAGGGCGTTACCATTTATCGAGACGGAAGCCGCAGCGAGCAGGTATTGAGCATAGGCAACAAGGCGAGTGACAAACAGGCCGCTATGCCCCACGGCGCGGTGCAGCCTAGGCCGAGGCCCGCCGTGACGATGGGTATCACGGAGAAGGTGCGCATTGGGTGCGGCAATCTGTATGTAACCGTCAACTACGACGAAGAGGGCATCTGCGAGGTGTTCACCAACTTGGGCCGTGCCGGGGGATGCCCGTCCCAGAGCGAGGCCACAAGCCGCCTGGTGTCCATGGCGCTGCGCGCGGGCATGGACGTGCGCACGGTGATCGAGCAGCTTCGCGGCATCCGCTGCCATTCCACGCTTCGCCAGCCGGGGCTGAAGGTGCTCTCCTGCCCGGACGCCATCGGCCGGGTGCTGGAAAAGGTGGTGAGCGCGCGGGAGGGGCAGGCCGTGCCGCTGATCGACGCGGAGGCGCTAAAGCCTGATCGTGAACAGGTGAAAAAAAAGAACGGCTGCATCAGCAACTGTTCGCTGTGCGCCGAGCGCGCGATCTGCGCGAAGGGCAGCGAGAGCCTGTGCCCCGAGTGCGGCGCGCTTGTGGAGTTTGAGGGCGGGTGCATGATGTGCAGGGCTTGCGGGTATTCGAAGTGCGGGTGAGAGGGGCAGAGACAAATCAACCGCCGTAATTTCTAATGTAATTCTAAAATTGATATACCTTGACAAGCGAAGTAAAGTGGTTATAATAAATCCAAGGGAAAGGGGGAGACCCGCTGATATCCATCATATCCGAGGCGATCCGAAGACATATGGAGACAATCATTTTGGCCAACTTGCTATTCCATGGCGGCTTCGGCGTGAGGCCGGCAAGCTGAATAAATGAAAGTGCGGGCAATCAGCAAAATGAATCGAGAATCATCGCAGGAACCAGAGCATAAACCAATGAAGCGTACCGCGTTGTCCGGCATCAGCCCTGCCGTGCGGTGGAGCTTGCTAGCCTGCCTGCTGGGGGCGCTTGCATTTGGCATCACGCAGATCGTATGGATGTTCAAGCCTTATGGTGCTCTTTGGGTGCTTATCGGCGGGCTGGCGACTGTGGTTGCCGGGCTGATCGGGGCGGCGCTGCTGACGCTCGTGCTGGCCGCGCTGAAGCGGCTTCCCTGGCAGACGGCTTTTGTGTTTTTCATCACGGTATGGTTGTGCGTGGCATCCGTATTTTTAGGGCTTTACATCGTGCCGCTGCTGATTTTCAGCATGGCTGCCGTTTACTTTGCCGCCATGGGCTTTGCGGGCCGGTATAAGACCATAAGCAAGCCCAAGAGGGTTCTGCGGTATGGCCTGCTGGGGCTTTTTGGCGCGCTGGCATTGTCCATACTCGCGTTGATGGTTTGGCCAGGCCCTGCGCTCAAATTGAGTGACAGACCGGCCAAGGCCACTTTGGCGCTGCCCTATGCGGAGCGGGCAAATAATACGGCCACGGCACTAGACGATCCATCCGCGCCCGGTGACCATGCCTATTCCGTGTATTACTACGCGACGCCCGGCCAGAAGATCGAACCCTATCCGGGGCGGGAAGCCATTCCCACGCAAACGGTCAATGCGTCCGAGCTCCTGAACGGATGGAATTTTATGCGTACATCGCAGCTTGGCTTTGGCCCTGACGCGCTGCCGCTCAACGCGCAGGTATGGATGCCTGAAGGAAAGGGGCCATTTCCGCTGACGCTGATCGTGCATGGCAATCACGATTCAGCCGACCGCTCCGATGGCGGCTATGCGTATCTTGGCGGCCTGCTGGCCAGCCGTGGTATCATCGCGGCTTCAGTGGATGAAAACTTTCTGAACAGCTCCATGGTATATGATTTGTTTATCTTTGCAGGCTTGAAGCGAGAAAATGATGCCCGCGCCTTTCTTCTTCTGGAGCATCTGCGCCAATGGCATGCGTGGAACGCCGACGCTTCCAGCCCGTTTTTTGGCAGGGTTGACTTTGAAAATCTCGCGCTCATCGGCCATTCCCGAGGTGGGGAGGCGGCGGCCGTAGCGGCCTCGTTCGCACAGCTGGGCCACTACCCTGACAATGGGATGCTGCGGTTTGACTACCCCTTCCAAATTAAGACCATAGTGGCCATTGCGCCGGTTCACGGCCAATACAATCCCGCGGGCTTGGAGGTGGGCCTGAGAAATGTCAACTACCTGGTGCTGCATGGCGAACATGACATGGATGTGATGAGCTTTATGGGCGCGAATATGTATCGCAGGGCCGATGTATCAGATGAGGGGATCAAAGCGCAGATTTGGATGCAGTACGCCAACCACGGCCAGTTTAACAGCGCGTGGGGCGCTAGCGACTATACGGGCTTGCAAAACTGGGCGTTCAACGGGAAATTGCTCATGCCCATGGAGGAACAGCAGCAAGCCGCCAAGGTGTTCATAGGCGCGTTCCTTGAAGCTACGCTGCTGGGCAAAGAGGAATATACAGCGCTCTTTAAGCATTTCGCGCAGGGCGCGCAGTGGCTGCCGCCTGCCGTATACGTCACCGATTACGCCGACAACCATACCGTCTTGCTGGACGACTATGGCAGCGGCTACGATGTAGGCGCGTCTTCCTTGGGCTTGGTTTCCTATTCGGCACAAAGTTTTGATGTATGGACTGAGGACTGCTTGCCCGGCAAATTGGGCAACAGCAACCGGGTTTTAACCCTCGCGTGGGGCGGTGAAACGGACAAATACGCGGGGCAGGCGCCGATCTTCAAAATGGAATTTCAGCCCGATACGCTATGTGTCGGGGATACTTTGTCCATTTCACTCTGCTCAGGGGAGCGAAATGCACACGAGAAGGGCATTTCCTTTCAAGTGAAGCTGACCGACAGCGCGGGGAACAGCGCCTTGATGTCCATTGATGATTTTGGCGGCGTGGTGAATCCCGTTGAAGCCCCTATCGCAAAGCCGCTGCTTTCGATGATTTTGGGCACGCAAGAGCCCGTATTGCAGTCCGTCCATATACCGACAGATCGGTTTGAAGGGCTGCAGGGGGATATTGTGAGCATGGAATGGATTTTTGATGATCTGCGGGGGAGCGAAAACGGGCATATTTTGTATGCGGATGATCTGCGCGTGGAAAAGAGAAGATGAGGAATACAGCATGGAAAACACGATTGCGCGGCGCGATAAGGTGAATTATTACTTGGATTTGGCCCAGACCGTAGCCAAGCGTTGTACATGTCTGCGCAGGCGGTATGGGGCTGTCCTTGTCAAGAATGATGAGGTGATCTCCACCGGGTATGCGGGCGCGCCACGCGGGCGGGCCAATTGCATAGACCGGGGCGAGTGCGTGCGCAGCAAGCTCAATATCCCGCGTGGGGAGCGCTATGAGCTGTGCCGTAGCGTCCACGCGGAGGCGAACGCGATCATCAGCGCGCCAAGAAGCGCGATGCTGGGCGGTGCGCTGTACATGACGTGCGTGGAGCCTGAGACGGGCGCACTCATACCGGGGACGATGAGCTGTTCGATGTGCAAACGGCTGATCATCAACGCGGGCATTGAGCGCGTGTATGTGCGTGATACGTGGGAGGAATACCGGATGGTTGAGGTAATGGAATGGGTGGAGAATGATGAATCGCTGGAGGGTGTGTTTGGGTATTGAAACTGTGAGAGCCAATGCGGATCACTAGGGCGTACATGATTTCGCCTTGAATAAGTGGCCCTGAATACATGATGAAAAAGCCTTTACACATCATAGTTCTTATGCTTCGACTTTGACACCAGAAAATACCAAATAGGCCTGAATCCATTGCATAGCAATAGATCTAGGCTTTGTCTCTTGATATATAGTTGTAGCGAAACCCCACCGTTTTTTGCTGCCCCGATATTTTTTTGATTTTCGCGCGGGTGAGCCGTTGCTTCGTAAAGTCAAGCCCGAACGCTTCACCCGATCACCGGAAACATCGCTCCGGTAGTTGAAAAGATATAAGGTATGTTGCTATTTCCGCGCAGGACCATGGGACAAGCTCACGGTCCACGATGAGGTACCAATCGCCCATTGGGTAACACATCACGGTTGTCCCTTTATACAGTGCAATTTGCGAAGGCGCGCCTTGTTCAGGCCGCACATAGACGGGAGAATCTTCAGCCAGTGTGATCGGCACTACCTCTGAATATATATTTGGACCAGCTGGAATAGGAGTGACCCAGTCCCGCGGCACAAACAAAACGTTGATTTGTCCCGAGCTTTGCGAAGAAAGCTGTACAAATTCGCCGGTATCACCCAGCACCGAATAGACCGGATAGGAGGTATCGCAGTCGATTCTCTGTGCGTCTAGACTTGCCGCCGCATAGGCTCCGGCGGAAGATTCGTTCTCGGAGGGTACGAGAACAGCTTTGGATAGCGCAAAAGAGACGTCGCTCGGCACAGCGCCCATGGCCAAATCGGCACCAAGCATCCAACCCTCCTGATATGCAAACTCGTCCCCGATCCGCACGTTCGCAAAGTCCCCCTGTGTTTGCAAAACCTCCAATTCCACGCCGCCATCGTATGTACCGATGGCGTTTTCTGTAGATGCACTCGCATACAAAGGTGTGCTTTCCGTTTGGATGATCGCCTTTCCGGAATGGTTTTCCCTGAGGTCAACGGCAACCACATACGCGAAGCCTCTGCATTGGGGTTGACCTGGGTCGGTGATTTCAATGTAGGCCCATCCGGCGCCTAGCGTGGCAAGCTGCATGCACTCCGTGACAGTAGAGAAATAGGCTTCCCATACTGTGCGTAGCGGATCATCGGTGATCCACGAATTCAACAATACGCCCGGCTTGCGCTCAAACCGTAGTTCGGGTACAACAACACCTTTCGGCAAGGAAGCCGAAATATAGCCGAACCGATTTTGCCCATCGGCCAGATTGTACTGAATGAGCAACCAACCATTCTCTTGACCGAATACTTGAATTCAATCGTTCGTGGATACAACGGCATTACGCCGCTCGCCTAACTGCCTATAATTCTTGCCCGGCCCGGCATACACGGGATATTTTTGCCCTTTCGGAAAAGCCACTGTTTGCCCCTGAGGAAGGGCATCGGCCTCCATTATGGAAGGAATCAATGCTGGTTTGTTTTTTAGCGCCATAGCCGCCGCGCAAAATTTTTTCACACCTTTGGGATCAAACACAGAGAAAGACAGATCCACTTCAAATGGCACATACACGGCGCTGGAGTAGGAATCACCGTACACCCGCAGTGCTGTATTGCCATTAGCTTGATCAAAAGCAAGTCACGTCGAACTTTCGTTTGTGTTGCCAAAGCTTCCGCATGCCACTTTCCAGCCGATGTCATCATCACGCCGCAATTCATAGTAGAATGTTTGGTCTGGGTTCTCTGGCGAATACCAGATGAAAGGCTGGTTGGGATCCCCCCCCATTGGTAGAAATCCACCAACGCTCATCAACGGTCACCCAATCAGGGATGATTGCATCGTTTGTCGCCACAACCTCGAAGCCGCTTCCTTGATTTTCCATAATGATCGCAATGTTCTTCTGATCCTTGCTGAGGATTAGCAATGCCGCACACCGGTCCTCATACATGATGACACCATCCGGTATATGCGCCAAAGTCCACGGTACATGTCGATGATCCTGTCGTCAGATTCATCCCGTTCGCTGGTGACGATGGCGTAGTATCCGTCCATCGCTTCCTCTTCGCGGATTTTCTCTTCGTTTAATACAAGGGCTTGGCCTGTGGTC
>WRGP01000186.1 GCA_009787135.1 Bacillota bacterium
AACCCATGAATCATACTCTTCCCTACTCGCTGTTCTGACACCCCCCCGCCTCGGCCACCTCAAAATCCGCCGCGCGAAGCAGCCGGTTCATCAGCGCCAAGCCCATGCCCTCCGTTTGGATCGCCTCCGCGAGGATCAGCTCCATGCCCTGCGCGTCCGCCTCGCGAAGCGCCGCAAACAGGTTCGCCGCCATTTCCCCCGCGCCGTCTCCCAGCACTTGCGCCTTTCTGTCGCCATACAAGGCCGCATGCCCCGCCTGACAGAGGATCACGGCCCTTTGACCTTCCAGCGCCGCCGCGTCGTAGCGGCCGCGGATTGCCGCTGCCCGCGCCTCCCCCCCGCCGGTCACCACGATAACCCGCGCGGCCGGCGCGTAATGCCTGTGCTTCATGCCGGGCGAGCGCGCCTCGCCGCCCGCCGCAAGCGGCCTCAAAACCGCCTCATCCACCCGCACCTCCGGGAGCAGCGTCCTGAGCATCTCCAGCGTTACGCCGCCGGGCCTAAGAATCGCCGCTTGCCCGCGCGTCAAGTCGAGCACCGTGGATTCCACGCCCACGCTGCACGCGCCGCCGTCCAAGATCAGCGGAACGCGCCCGTCCATGTCCGCCAGCACATGCGCGGCAGTGGTCGGGCTCGGCCTGCCGCTGCGGTTGGCGCTGGGCGCGGCAAGAGGCGTGCCGGCCGCCCGAATCAGCGCAAGCGCCGCCGGGTGCGAAGGCATCCGCACCGCTACGGTGTCAAGGCCCGCGCTGACAACGTCCGGCACACGGCTGCCGCGCGGAAGGATGAGCGTCAGCGGGCCGGGCCAGAACGCGCCCATCAGCGCGCGTGCCCGCGCGTCCGCGCCCGTGATAAGCTTGTCAAGATCGCCCAGTTCGGCGATATGCACGATGAGCGGATTGTCCGCCGGCCGGCCTTTGGCCGCGTAGATCTTGCCAACGGCCTGCGCATTGAGCGCGTCCGCGCCCAGGCCGTAGACGGTCTCCGTCGGGAAGGCGGCCACCTCCCCCGCCCGAAGCGACAACGCCGCCCTTTCAAGCGAGGCGGCGTCTAAGGGCAAAACTTCCGTCTTCACGCGCTCCCCTCCGAAAGCCGCTTGAGCCGCTCCGCCTGGTCCGCGAGCAGCAGGGGGTCGATCACCATATCGCAGTCGCCCTCCAGAAACATCTCGAGCTGGTACAGCGTCAGCCCAAGCCGGTGATCCGTCACGCGGCCCTGCGGAAAGTTGTACGTCCGGATGCGCTCGCTGCGGTCGCCCGTGCCCACCTGGCTTTTGCGGTTCTGCGCGTATTCGGCGTCCTTCTGCGACTGATACAGATCATATAGCCGCGCCTTAAGCACGCGCATGGCCTTGTCGCGGTTCTTGATCTGCGACTTCTCGTCCTGGCACGTGACGACAAGCCCCGTCGGCAAATGCGTGATGCGCACCGCGGAATCGGTGGTGTTGACGCACTGGCCGCCGTGACCGCTGGACCTGTACACGTCCACGCGGATGTCGCCCGGCAGCACTTCCACCTCCACGTCCTCCGCCTCCGGCAGCACGGCCACCGTGGCGGTAGAAGTATGAATGCGTCCGCCGGACTCGGTTGTGGGCACGCGCTGCACGCGGTGCACCCCGCTTTCAAACTTCAGCCTGCGGAACGCGCCGGTTCCGCCAATGGTAAAGGTCGCCTCTTTGACGCCGCCCAGCTCCGTCATGTTCGCGTCGATCATCTCCACGCGCCAGCCCATCCGTTCGGCGTAACGGGAATACATCCGCAGCAACACCTGCCCGAACAGGCTGGCCTCGTCGCCGCCGGCCCCCGCGCGGATCTCCATCACCACACTCCGGTCGTCGTTGGGGTCGCGCGGCAACAGCAGCACCTGCAGCTCATGCCATACCGTATCGATCTTTTCGGAAAGCGCCACCGTCTCCTCGCGGGCCATGTCCGCCAAATCGGGATCGGCCAGCATCGCTTCCGCCTGGCTTATCTCCTCTTTCAGCCGGCGCCACACCCGAAACGCCTCCACCACCGGCTCCAACTGCGCGAACTCGCGCATCAGCCTGGCCAATTGGGCGGGGTCTTCGGCCGTCTCCGGCCGCGCTATCATATCGGATAACTCCTCATACCGCCCTTCCACCCACTGCAGCTTATCCCGCATATCCATCTCCTCGCGCATGATCTATAATAGAATTCCTGAGAAGCCTATCCTTCAGAGAGCGGGATAAATACAAGGTCGCCAACCCTCTCTAAATAGTTTTTAGTCGGCAGGAGATTTTCATACTCATCTTCTGATATGGGGATTTTTTCTCCATTACGGCTTCTTTTAAAGAAGCCCATCTCGTATGGTTCCGTTGGATCCCATCCGATCTCATCCAAGACAATCAGTTCATTGCCTGATGAGCTTAATTCATAGGTTATTGTACGCATGTCTATCCCAATTGCTTTGTCTATGGTGAGCGTGCCGTCTGCGTTCAAATAGCATATATCATCACCTGTGCCATCATGACCATATCCGCCCACCCAACACCACACAGGCGTTTTATCATCAGTCAGCGTACATATTGCTAATATTGCATAGGTTGGATTGTCTGACTCAACCCACTTGTCGATATCGATGTCATACCAGGATTGTCTAATCATTAAAAATAACTCGGGTTGTTGGTCCGAATTGAGATCGCGAAAAGCGTAACCGAACTGATCCTGTATCGACACAACCAGGCCAACATATGCATTAATCTGAACATTTGAAAATGGCTCCCAGTTGAAAATATACGCGCGCGGAAGCCACCCTTCGAGACAGTACGTTGCGTTCAAAACAGCTTGGCGGTACTCTTCTATTATGGAAGAATACCCAAACTTATCTATGTTTTCCGCAACGCTAATTTGCGGCATGACACATCCAAATGCAAGCGCTATAAGCAGCAAGCAAATCCACTTTTTCATCTACTAAGTTGCCTCCTAATTAAATGATCTATTGTCGAACGATTGTAGTCTTTTTCATTGAGATTGTATATCATCTTCGCCCTTTCTGCAACTATTTGGCATAACCCGGTTTGATGCTCACAATCCCTTCCCTCTGTAAGGCGAGGATGGGGCTAGAGCATACTTCTTGATCCGGCGTTCCCCTCCCTGCGGCCTTACCCCGTATATCCATCTCCTGCCACGACACGCGCAAGCCCCTGCAGGTCGCGGATGGTTTGTATCTTTTCAAATTGGCCCTGCAAAAGCGCGGCCACTAGCTCCGCCTGCCCGTTGCCCACCTCCAGCAGGAGCGAACCGCCCGCCGCCAGATGCGCCGGAAGCCCCGCCGCGATCCTGCGGTAAAACACGAACCCGTCTTCCCCGCCGTCCAGCGCCAGACGGGGCTCCCAAGCCACCTCCCGCTGCAGTCCATCGATTTCACGCGCCGGAATGTAGGGCGGGTTGGAAACGATCATGTCAAACACACGCCCCGCGAGCGCGGAAAACAGGTCG
This sequence comes from Bacillota bacterium, assembly GCA_009787135.1. Classification (GTDB taxonomy): domain Bacteria; phylum Bacillota; class Clostridia; order Christensenellales; family Aristaeellaceae; genus Avichristensenella. The sequence goes on from WRGP01000186.1 coordinate 3,459, forward strand.
CCCGCAAGCCATGCCACGCTGGCGCCCAGCGCTTCGCCGTTTGCACGCGCCGCGTCCAGCGCCGCGATACTGATATCCGCACCGACAACCTCCGCCGCCGGGCAGGCCAGCGCGAGCGAAACAGCCAGCGCCCCGCTGCCCGTGCCAAGATCCAATACGCGCAAACCCGGCCTGAGCCTCGCGATCGCGGCCTCACATAAAACCTCCGTATCGCCGCGCGGGATCAGCACCCTTTCATCCACGCGAAACGCATGGCCCATGAACACCGCCTCGCCCAGCACGTATTGAAGCGGCTCGCGGGTCAGCCGGCGGGAAAGGAGTTCGCCAAAGCGCAGCCCGTCCGCCTCCGAAACAGGCGCGTCAAGCTCCGTCAGCATATTCAGGCGCGGGACGCCCAGCACATACGCCAGCATCCATTCCGCGTCCAGCGCCGTGTCAGGCACGCCCATGGCCGCAAGCCGGCCGGCGGCGTCACGGAGCGTCTGCCTGCGCCCCCGCATCCTCTGCCTCGGGTTTTACCCCTTCCGCCTCCGCCGCATGTTCCCCGTACAGCGCCGCGTTAAACGCGGCGATCGCGACCTCCAGCTGCCGCAGGTCCGGCTCGCGGGTCGTCAGCTTCTGCAGCATCAGCCCCGGCCATCGCACGGCGCGCACCAGCCCGTTGTCCTTGCGGGCAAGCGCCTGCAGCGCCTCAAAGGATACGCCCGCGATGATTGGCAAAATCGCCAGGCTGCGGATGAACCGCCATAGAAACGTCAGCTGTTTGACGCCAAAGATCAGGTATAGCAGCTGATCCGTCACCGCGCCCAGCAGCACGGCGATGATCATCACCAGCAGCAAAAAACTGGTGCCGCAGCGCGGGTGCAGCGTTGAAAACCTCTGCGCGTTCTCGGGCGTGAGCGGCAGGCCGTTTTCAAAGCAATAGACCGTCTTATGCTCCGCCCCATGGTATTCGAAGGTTCGGCGCATATCGGGGATCAGCCCCGCAAGGCCGATGTAGGCAATCAAAATCACGATACGCACAAGGCCGGTCGCCAGGTTCACCATCAAGAGGGAACTCACCGCGCGGTTGAGCAGGCTGCCGATCAGGCTTGGAATCGCCATAAACAAAAGCACCGAAAGCCCCGCGGCCATGAGGATGGCGACGCCCATGATGATCTTGTCAACGCTCTTGCCAAGCTTTTCGCTAAGCCACCTTTCAAAGCGGGAAGGTTCCTCATCAAGGATGCCCAGCATCTTTGTGGAAGCCTCCAGCGTGGTCATGCCCATCGCGAGCATGCTGACCATATTCACTACGCCGCGTATCACGGGCCGGCCCATCCATTTGTGCTTCTTCGCGGGGCTCACATACGGATCACGCTTTAGCACGATCTCGCCGTCCGGCTTGCGAACGGCAATGGCAATGGCGTCGGGCGCTTTCATCATCACGCCCTCCATCACGGCCTGGCCGCCGATGACCGGCTTCTTCTGTTTCTCCGCCATCTATGCCCAACCTTCTTTCTCAATATTTCTAAATATGCGGAAAAGCGAACCGGATCCATTGCCCGGCTCGCTTGCGTTCGCTGGCGTGAAACCAAACCGCCCGCGCCATTCCCCGCCTATTCTCACAGACCGTAGCGCTTCTTGAAGCGATCCACGCGTCCGCCGGTATCCACCAGCTTCTGCTTGCCGGTAAAATACGGATGGCACTTGGAACAGATTTCAACCTTCAGCTCTTTCTTCGTGGAGCCGGTGGTAAACGTTTCGCCGCACACGCAGCGCACCGTCGCCTCGCCATACTTGGGATGAATACCCTCTTTCACTCGTCTCACCTCTCCGCGCCTGCCAACGTGTCTACAGCAACCGCGACGATTAGTATAGCATGCGGGCTTTGTCTTTGCAAGCCCTTCACGCGGGAAAAAACGCCGCGAAAAAAGCATACATCGCGTTATTTATGTCGAACATTCCCCTCGTCCGGCATCTTCACAAACAGAATCACCGAGATGAGAAGGATCACGCTCATGCCAATAACCCCGGTCGGCGCGGGCCCAAGCAGCGGCCGGTTTACGGCGACGGAGAGTATCTGCAAATCCGCCGCGATATTGACAGCGCCATGCATGATAGCGGAATACATACAGTTTTTTGTTTTGATCATGGTATAAGACATCCATATGCCCGCCCCGATACAGAAAATTATCATCAGCGCGATGCCGGTATACGGCGCGCCCCAATACCCGTCCCCATAGTTGAATCCGAAGAAGATCAACGGGGCATGGGCAAGCCCCCAAAGGATGCCGCTAAGCATCACCGACTTTTTTACGCTCATAAAGCGGAGAAATTGCGGCAGCAGATAGCCCCGCCAACCAATTTCCTCGCCAAGCTCCAAAAGATGGAGCGGAATAAACAAAGCGGAAACAAGCCATATCACGACAGCCGTCAGGAGGACTGTCCCCGCATTGACGGCAAGGCCGGCGGGAAGGCCGTATTTTTCGCAATAGGTAAACAGGGCTTGTATATTCCCATTCAAGTCATTGGGAAAGAAAATATAGTAAATGCCCGCCCCGATCAAAACGGCGGCGCCCGGCCCAAAGGCACTCCACCACATCATCTTTTTGTTTTTCCACACGCGAAGCTCAAGGTTCCATGAAGATTGATCTTTTGTAAGCAGGCGGGTAACCAGCGCCGCCAGAACGGGGAACGCGGTGAAAGCTTGGACTAAAAATTTGTACATCGCGCTATTTTTCGGATCTGCCGAACCCAAAGCCAAAAGCCCCGGAATATAGCATACGCCCAATACCAAAGCCAGATAAATACCCGCTCGTTTTTTAGATTCCCGACGATCGTTCATAAGATTCATTCGTTTACCCCCTCGTTTCTGTAAACATTTATCATTATTATACTGATACCAGCACCAAATTCAAGTTTTATTTTCTATAGATCTATACCCATTCTATCGGGAGCTGGTATCAGCCTTATAGCGCACATACACCTGCGTTACCGCAAAGAACACCGCCGCGAAAGCCAGCTCAATCCCCATGCAGGCAAACACCGGGGAAAGGCTTGCCCAGTCAAAGTGAACCGCGGTAAAGATCAGGTTATTGGCCTTGACGAACCAATACGCCGGCGTGAAGCTGGCCAGCAGCAGCACGGACGGCCCGAGCATGGCCTGTGGCACAATCGCGCCGCTGATAAAGCCGAATCCCAGCCCCACCACATTGGCCACGGCGTGGGTGGCACTCTTGCTTTTGAGCACGCTGGCCACAAAGAAACTCATACCCAGCGCCGCCAGGCTGAACACCGCCATATTGAGCGCAATGAGAAGCCCCACGCTGCCAGCCGCCACATCGTAAAACAACAGCTTGCCCACCAGGAACATGACCGCGCACACCATTCCGGCCAAGAGCAGGTTGCCGGTGAAAAGCTGCCTGCTTACGCGGCTGGGCGGCATGGGCGAAGCGTCATTGCGCAGGCAAATTTCTTCCCTTGTAAAGATGATCATGGCCGAGGAAACGCCCATCACCATCAGCACGACCATCGTGTAGCTGATGAAGTTGAAGAATTCGTTGCATATCTGCATTCTCTCGTTTAGGCCATGCCCGCCAAGGAATGCCACTTTCGCCTCGGCCGCAAGATCCTCGCGCACGGCCGCGGCCATCTCCGCCGCCTTGATGCCCGGCATATGGGCGCGGTATAGGCGCGCGGTGTTCAGGTATTTATCCACCCGTGCGTCAATCACGTACGCGCCCGTCGTGTCCGGCACGTTGGTGCGTACAATGTGCGGCTCCCCGCCCGCCAGAAAATCCTTTTCAAACTCCGCGGGAACGCGGAGGATCACCTCCACCTGGCGATAAAACAGTGCGTCGCGAAGGTCCTCTTCGCTCTCCGGCACTTCCCGAAAATCGGCGTACGGCGCCAGCGCTTCCTTGAGCCCCCTGGTGAGCGCGCCAGGTTCCCCCTCCTCAATCCAGGCCACGGGCGTTTTCGTGTCCTCAAACGCAAGCGCCCTGCTGTTGCCGCCGCCCACGCCAAAGGCAAACGACAACGCCGTAAAAATGCCTACGTAGATCGCCAAATCCCATTTGATGCGCCAGAGGATCTTTGCGTATACCTTAAAGACTCGCATACTTTTGCCTCCTTAGCTTACCATAAGCGATCAGGCTGAACGCAGCCGTCAGCGCCAGCAGCAGCAGGATATTTCGCCCGTATCGGGCTTGGCCCAGCCCGAAGTACAGGCTGTAGAACGCGTCACAAAGCAGATTCGCCGGGTTGAGGAGCGCCGCCGCGGGCGCGCCGCGCGCGATCTCATAGCGCACGTGCATGCTCATCATGCCGGCCATGTAGCATAGGAGCATCGTGCTCCCTACCAGCACGCCAGTTTTTGCCCATTCGCCGCCCCGGACAACGCAGCCAATCATCGCGCCAAACGCCGCCCCGCAGAGCGACCCCGCCGCGCAAGCCGCGGCGATTGAGAGGATCTGGCCCCCAAAGTCCACTCCCAGGATCCCCGTCAAATAGATCATCAACACCGTGATTTCAACCAGCTGCACGGCGACCGCCGCCGCCATACACGAGACAAACAACTTCATCTTATGCGTCGGCGTCACGCTCACGCGCATGCCGTGCGGCGACATATCCGCGCTAATGTGCGTGACCACCCTCAGACCCAAGAAGCCGCCGTATAGGCATGCCATGGCGATCAGCGTGTAAAAGTACGTCACATACGGGTTTTTGACGTTTGGATTGACCGGCGCGTCCCGCAGGTAGGTCTCCCGCCGATTCAAGTCGGCCATGACGTCCAAAGCCTTTAGCGGGTCTTTCGCGATCACCGTCTCCGCCGTCTTGACCGTCTGCAGGAAATCGTCCAGAAATCCCTTGAGGATGGTCTGGTTGATCCCACTCTGCAGCACGGTCATACCAAGGCCCGGCGCGTAGTCGATGATGCCGTCCACCTCGCCAGCGGCCAGCCGGCGCTCCGCCTCCTCGCGGTCCGCATAGGTCACCTTGAGCAGCGCGTCCGGCCTATCCTCCGCGGAGACCGTTTCCAGCACCTGCCGAAAAATCGCGTCGGCTTCGAATTCCGGGCTCTCCACCACCGCCACCGGTATCCGCCTGAACACCTCATTCGAAGCCAAGCCCGAAAACGCGAGATGGAAAAACGTGCCCAGGATCAGCGGAAATGCCATCGACCAAAACATCAGCTGCCTGTTGCGCACGAAACATTTAAGATTGGTTTTAAAAATATTCCAAAACATAAGCCATCCTTCCTCCGCCCTAATCCCGCATCTGTTTGCCGGTGATCTCCAGAAACACGTCGTTGAGCGTGGGCGGCTCGGCATAGATCTTGCCAAAGGCAATACCCTTGCCCTTTAAAAAGTCCAGAATCGCGCTGAGATTGCTCGTGCCCCGGGTGGACTTCACCTCCATCATGTCCCCCCGCATCTCCGCGGACACGATGTGCTTAAGCCCTTCCACTTCCTTTACCAGCCCGTCCGGCGCGTGGAGGATCTCAATGCTGATCGTCTCGCCGGATTTGATCATGGCCTTGAGTTCTTCCTTTGTGCCGGTGGCAATGGGGCTGCCGTGGTCCAAGATCATGATCCGGCTGCAGAGCCGCTCCACCTCTTCCATATAGTGCGAGGTATACACGACGGTCGCGCCCGCTTCGTTGAGCCGCAGGATGCCTTCCAGGATGTTGTTGCGGCTCTGCGGATCCACGGCCACTGTCGGCTCGTCCAGGATGATCAGCCGCGGCTTGTGCGCGATACCGCAGGCAATGTTCAGCCTGCGCAGCAAACCCCCGCTAAGCTTTTTCGGGTAGAACTTTTGAAAATCCGAAAGCGCCACAAATTCAATCGCCTCCTGCACGCAGGCCCGGCGCTTCGCTTTGTCGGGCACGTACAGGCTGCAGAAGTAGTCGATATTTTCCCTCACCGTCAGCTCCTCAAACACCGCCACGTTCTGCGTCACCACGCCGATATCGCGCTTGACGTCATAGGCGTCCGGCGACATGGGCTTGCCAAACACCTTAATCTCGCCCTTATCGAACGTCAGCAGCGACAGGATGCAGTTGATCGCGGTGGTTTTACCCGATCCATTGGGCCCCAGCAGGCCGAACACCTCGCCCTCCCTGACCTCCAGGTTCAAATGATCCAGCGCCACCAGATTCCCGTAGCGCTTGACCAGGTTTTTGACTTCAATGACCATATTCTCCCTCCTATCTGATACACGGTTATTATCGCACAAACCATGCCAATGATTCAGTGCCATTTTTCACCTTTGCGGGTGACAAATGTCATCATCCGCCCAAAGCGCATGAACATGCCCTTTTTATGTTTTCTTAGGCTTGTTCCATCCCGGTTCGTATTTCTTTCAAATTCGTATTGCTTTAAAGAAGAGCTGTGCGCGGATAGGATCGCCGGCAGGAAAAAACGCCCCTTCGCGGACGGGCATGCAAAGAAATATTATTCCGCCTCCGCCTCTTCCCGCCTTTTGTGGTACCGCGCCCTCGCCCGCTTGACGCGCACGCCGTGCGCCAGGCCACGCGCCGCGCGCCGCGCGTGCGAGAGCTGGGCGCGCCACATCTCGGCGGCGGGCGTGTCCGACTCCTGCCGCAGGCGGGGCAGGAGCAGCACCACGCACAGG
>WRGP01000187.1 GCA_009787135.1 Bacillota bacterium
CCGCTTTCGCGCGCTCCCCGCCTGACAGCAGGGCCGCCGGTTTATCCATATCCCGGCTGGTAAGGCCCATGCGCGCCATCAGCGCGCGCGCCTCGTGCACTGGCAGCACACTGTCCCGCATGACATTTTCAAGCAGCGTCAGCGTCAGATCAAGGGTGTCCAGCGTCTCCTGGCCAAACCAGCCGATGGTCACGCCCGGGCTTTTGCGCACGCCCTCCGCCCCCGCGCGGATCGCGCGCAAGAGCGTCGTCTTCCCGCAGCCGTTTGGCCCGGCCAATACGGTGCGCACGCCTGTGGGCAGGGTAAGCGTCACGTTCTGCGCCAGCGTACGCTCCCCCGCGCGAAGGCATAGGCGGTCGATGCGAACGGCTGCCGCGCTCGTGATGCCGTCGCGGGTGTTGAGCGCCATCTTCACCCGGACTTCCTCCCGCGGGCGTTCTTTGGCGTCCAGGGCGTCCAGACGGCTTTGAAGCGCGCTGGCGCCCCTTTCAAGCCTGGCCTTGGCGCTCGTGCCCTTGCCGCGCTTTTGCAGCCGCGCCTCGCTGTTGCCCATGCGCGCCGGCGCTTTGCGAACGCTGCGCGCCGATTCCTTCATGCCCGCAATGGCGGAGCGAAGGCGCGCCTGTTCCTCGCGGTACTGCTCATACGCAAAGCGCTGCGCCTCCCTTTCGCGCGCCTTCTGGCCGCGATAGGCCGCGTAGTCGCCTGGAAAGGTTCGAAGCTTCCCATCCTCCAGTTCCCAAATGACGGTGCAGAGGGCGTCCAGCAGCGCCCGGTCATGGCTGACCAGCACCAGCGCGCCCTGGTGGCGCGAGAGCGCCCGCTGCACCTCCGCGAGCCCGTCGAAATCGAGGTTCGTTGTGGGCTCATCCGCAAAGAGCAATGGCGCGCGCGTGGACAGCGCACGGGCCACACGGACGCGTTCCAACTCGCCGCCGCTGATTCCCTCGTGGCAGCCAGGCTTGGCGCCAAGGCGCGCCTGCAGGGCGGCATCGACCTCCTCAACGCGCTCCGCCCCGCCAAACTGGCGCACCATGGCGCTTGCCGCAAAGCGGCGCACCACGCCCGCGTCCGGTGTTTTCTCGCCGTGCAGCACGCTGAGCAGCGTCGATTTGCCCGCGCCATTGCCGCCGACCAAGCCGATGCGGTCATTGTCATGGATTTCAATTTTGTCAATGGTAAAAATGGTGCGAAGCCCATAGCGGACGCGCAAAGATTCCGCGCGCAACAGAAGCGCCATCGAACAAACCCCTTTCCAAATGCGGACAAAGCCTTCCGGCCACTGAACGCGGGAAGGCGAGCGTACGTGCAGATGGTCAGCGATTCCTCATTCGACGGGCTACCTGCCTTTCCTAATCTGTGCCCCAGTATAATCCCCGGCCCTCAAAATGTCAATTTCAATCCTCCCGCATATCGTATCATGGGAGGCGAATACCATGCACGAAATGAGGCTAAACAGCGTGCCGATTGGGGAAACAGCGCGCGTTTTGCGTTTGGAAGCCTCCTCGGATATCCGTAGAAGGCTGCTGGATATGGGGTTCACAATGGGCGCGCTCTGCGACTGCCTGTTCGCCAGCCCTTCTGGCGATCCCCGCGCCTACCTGGTGCGCGGCGCGGTGATTGCCCTTCGGAATGAGGACGCACAAAGTATCTTTGTGGAGGCGATGGACGATGCAAAGGCGCGTTGTGGCGCTGGCGGGCAACCCGAACGTGGGGAAGAGCACGGTTTTCAACGAGCTGACAGGCCTTACACAGCACACGGGCAACTGGCCGGGCAAAACGGTGGAGGTCGCGCGCGGGCTGTTTGCACATGACGGCGTGGAATATGAAATCGTTGATTTGCCCGGCAGCTATTCGCTGCTGGCGCATTCCGCGGAAGAGGAGGTCGCGCGCGACTTTCTCTGCTTCGCGGGGCCGGACGCGGCGATCGTGGTATGCGACGCGTCCTGCCTGGAGAGGAACATCAACCTGGTGCTGCAGACGCTTGAAATCCAGCCGCGCACGGTGGTATGCGTAAACCTGATGGACGAAGCCGGGAAGAAAAAGATAGCGGTCGATGTAAACCGGCTGTCCGCGCTGCTGGGCGTACCTGTTTGCGGCTGTGCCGCGCGCAGCCGGCACGGGCTTGACACGCTCGCCGAGGCGATGGCGCGGGTTTCGGATCTCGCGCGGCCGGCGCCTTGCCCCATGGCCGTGCGGTATCCGGATGCCTTGGAGGAAGCCGTCGCGCGCGTGGAACCGGCGATTGCCGCGAGCCTGCCTGAGACGCTGCCCGCCCGCTGGGCCGCGCTGCATCTGCTGATGGGGGACGCGTCCATGCTGCGCTCCCTCCGGCGGAACTTGGGCGTGGACTTGGAGGAGGCCGCCCAAGCCGCGCTTGAGGAGGCGCGCGCCAGCCTGCTGGAACAGGGCATTGACAGCCTGGCGCTGCATGATCACGTCGTGGAATCCATCTTTCGCGCGGCGGAAAAGATCAGCGCGGAGGTCGTGCGCACAGGCGACGCGGAGCATAGCCGCCGTCAGCTGCGCGCGGACCGCCTGCTTACAAGCCGGCGCACCGGCATGCCCGTAATGCTGCTGCTTCTGGCCCTGGTCTTTTGGATTACGCTGGCCGGGGCCAACGTTCCCTCCCGGATTTTGTCGGATGCGTTGATGCGCCTGGAGGATGTGCTCACAGCGATATGCCGGCGCATCGGCATGCCGGCATGGCTCCATGGCGCGCTGGTGCTCGGCGCTTACCGCGTGATGGCATGGGTTGTGGCCGTGATGCTGCCGCCGATGGCCATTTTTTTCCCCCTGTTTACCCTGCTGGAGGATATGGGATACCTGCCGCGCGTGGCCTTTAACCTGGACCGCCCGTTCAAATGCTGCGGAGCCTGCGGCAAGCAGGCGCTGACAATGTGCATGGGCTTTGGCTGCAATGCCGCCGGGGTAACGGGCTGCCGCATCATCGATTCCCCGCGCGAGCGGCTGATCGCGATTCTGACCAACAGCTTTGTGCCCTGCAACGGGCGCTTTCCGACGCTGATCGCCATTTTGTCGATGTTCTTCATCGGCGCCGGCGCGTCGGCGGGCGCGGTGCTGCCGGCGCTGCTGCTGACGCTCGTGATCGTCCTGGGCGTCTTGATGACGCTGCTCTCCTCGCGGTTTCTGTCCAGGACCATGCTCAGGGGCATACCGTCCTCCTTTACGCTGGAGCTGCCGCCCTACCGCCGCCCGCGGGTCGGCAGGGTCATAATACGGTCTTTGCTGGACCGCACGCTGTTCGTGCTGGGCCGCGCGATGGCCGTCGCCGCGCCCGCCGGGCTGCTCCTGTGGGTGCTGGCCAACGTGGAGGCTGGCGGCATGAGCTTGCTTGCCCACATGACGGGGTTTCTCGACCCGGCGGGCCGCCTGCTGGGCATGGACGGCACCATCCTGACGGCGTTTATCCTGGGCTTCCCGGCCAATGAGATTGTGCTGCCCATCGCGATGATGGCCTACCTCGCCGAAGGGGTGGTGAAAGAAACGCCGGGCCTGATGGAGATGAAGGCGCTCCTTGTCAGCCATGGCTGGACCTATGTGACCGCGATCTGCACGCTGCTGTTTTCGCTCATGCACTGGCCCTGCTCGACGACATGCCTGACGATTCACAAGGAGACGGGAAGCGTGAAGTGGACGGCCATGGCGTTCTTGCTGCCGACGGCGGCGGGCGCGGCAGTCTGCGCGGCAATCGCGGCGGTGGCGCGGATGTTTTAAGGCAGGGGTGATGGAGAGGCGGTATAATACCTTTAAAAAGCGCTTCTTTTATTTTGCGGGAGTTATTGTAACAATAATTGCGTCATCAATTATTTCGGTTTCAGAAAAGAAGCCTCTATGTTCTTTTTTTTCGCTGTCAGACGTTAAAGAAGTAATGATTTCATCATCGCTGTCTATACCCGCGGCCGTAAGCGCGTGATTCAGAAAATCATTGTATTGCCCTACATTGTTTTTGGCCACGTTTTCTTTTTTCAAATAAAAAATTATATGTGTAAAATGATTTTCTTTCAAAAACAAGTTGATTTCCACATCAAGGGTAGCATTGGTATACTTTTTTATACTGTTTTTGAATACTTTAACGGAAACCACATCGGGCAATTTCAAAATCTCACTTTCAAATTTTTCGTAATCTGCTGAAAAAACAGCGCTGCTATCATAAAGCGCTTGTTCATCTTCCGCCAAGTTTTGTGAACTTTCCGAGTTGTTGCCACATCCCGAAAACATCGCCAAAACAAAAGCAAGTAAGATTGTTATCCCTACAATACGTTTACAAATTTTCATTATTGGTTTCCTCTCTGTTCAATACGTTAATTTGCTACCTCCCGTTTTTTCCATGAACGGTATGTGAAAAACGCAAGCATCCCCGTGGTGACTGAAAGGAGTATCAACAGAACGTCTTTGAGCATAATTACATTCCCCAACAATACAAATCCATTGAAGCGGTCAATAAGCGGCGCAACCTGCATAATTCGCCCATAACTGAAATTGATTATTCCTGTAAACTCGTCACGCGAATTGTCTACGGCATAAAAGAACAGCGGCAGAATGAAAACTGGCAGGCTAATTGCAGATACAGTCATTGTATTTCTTATTTTTGAGGAAATAAATAGGATGAAAACCCCGAATCCGATACAAGCGCCCCACGAAACGGCCAGCGAAAACAGTAAAAACTGAAACATCGTAAAATTATATGGCGAGTTAACATATTGAAAGGCGTCATGAAGCGTTGTTGTAAAACTGGTTTGCCCGCCCGAAAATCCGACCGCTATTCCAGCAATCAAAATATAGGTTCCAAAAACCAAAATAAAGAAAGCATTTATACCTATAAATGCGGCAAAAAACTTGGCGATTATTACACCTTTTTTGCCGTGTTTAGAGGAGAGTATCAATCCATCCATTTTGGTAGCGTATTCATTTGAAAAAACCGGAGCAAGAAAAAACAGCATCAGAAAGCCCAATAAAAATGGAGCGAAATTTTTAAGAAAGCTGTTGTAGTAGTCATAAAACAAATTGTAGCCGACAATCAGATTGCCCTTTTTAGATAGCATTTCAATGTTTTGTTTAATAAGCAACTCCTGGGCAGGGGTTATGCCGGGGTCGGTCAAATTTTCTTGTAAACGATCAATCATTCTTTGCGGCCAACTATTTATAGAGTTATGTAAAAACAAGATATACTCAAATTTGTCCATTTCCGTTCTGATTTCAGCAGATGGCGTAAAAATCCGTTCCCCGTCAACTTCGGTGTAATGATTGGGGTCGTTGATGATTTCTTCGTATCTTTGCAATATCGGTTTCATATTTTCTGATGTGATTTCGCCGGAAAAAATATTTAATTTTTGCTTGATGTCCGGCAAATTTTCAAAAAGATTGAGAGAGGAAGCGCGTCCAAAAAATATGATTGCGCACAATGCGATCATGGATGTGCCGCATATTATTATTTTTTTTAAATTGAACATTTTTTTAAGTTCATAAAACAACATCATTTTCATAGCGCGTTCACCTCGTTAAAGTAATAAAGATACGTGTCCTCAATCGTCGGAGGGACGGATACAGCTTTTTCATGGGGCGGGTTATCCGCCACTATTCGCAATTCAACGCCGTTTTCTGTGTGTTTTAAATTGGCGATAATATGTTTTGCCTTAATAGCTTCGGTTTCCTGTGCGCCCAATGCGAAAGACCATACTTTGCCCATAACCAATTCGGCAAGTTCCTGAACAGTGCCCTGTTTCAGCAATTCGCCATTTTTCATCATAATTACTTGCCCCGCGATATACTCAATGTCCGATACAATATGAGTGGAAAGCAAAACAATTTTATTCTCGGAAATGTCGCTTATAATATTTCTGAAACGGATACGCTCTTGCGGATCAAGCCCGGCGGTCGGTTCATCCAAAATTAAAATTCCGGGGTCATTTAAAAGCGCTTGCGCGATACCAAGCCGTTGGCGCATACCGCCGGAAAAAGACTTGATTTTGTTTTTGGCTTCGTTTTCCAGTCCTACAAACGCCAACAGTTTTTTGGTTTGGTGTTCGGCCCTGTTTTTTTTCAGCCCTTTGACTGCGGATAAATACATCAGATAATCAATGGCGGTAAAATCACGGTAATAGCCAAAATCCTGCGGCAGATAACCTAAAACATCCCGATACGCTTCATCCAGCCTGCGGATGTCCACGCCGTCCACTGTAATTTCGCCGGATGTGGGACGTAAAACATCTGCTATCATTCGCAGAAGTGTTGTTTTGCCGGAACCGTTAGGCCCTAACAGGCCATAAATACCTTTGCTTAGTTTGAGGGTAAAGCGGTCAACAGCCAGCTTTGCCCCGTATTGTTTCGTTAAGCGGTCAATAAAAAGTTCCATCCCTTACGCACTCCTTTGAGACACTGTCCCCCGGCGTCATAGAAATTGCGGCAAGATGACAGCTGGGAGAAACGTGATAGAATTGAGTTGAGAGACGAAATTTGTCACGAGACGAACAGGAGCTGTCACAACGAGAGTTTATCAGAGCGAATAGGAATGCGTCAAGAGGTTGGCGGAAAAAGGTACTGGCCGTGGATAGGTTATGGCAGGTGCCGCAAGGAAGGCTGGACGGACTGCTGCGAATCATGGTTTTGGAGGCGGCGCAGGAGATGCCGCAACGCGAAGCGGCGCGTGGGCAAAAAAGCAAACACCACGGAACGTTCGGCTCGTCACCGGTGTCCCGCCGGTGACATCCGCGGATTGATTAAGGTGAACGCGCAATGAATCATGCAATTTTTTTATACTACATCCCCCTAAAACCCGTGCGTTTCCTTAATGAACGGAATCAGTATAAAGAGTATCGCATGCAATACGGCGAATGCGGCAACAAGCCCAAGAAGGATAAGCGCCTTTTTGAATTTTTTGTACCCGGTGTTTCGATCCTTTTTCATTCCGCACCCTCCCTGCTCATTCATAGTTCAAAATTTCATTGACAGGTATTTCTGATACTTTCAACGCCGCGCCAAAACCAACGAATGCGGTGATGGCCATGCCAATTAGCAGCCAGAGCGTATAGCCGAGCGGGTTCAAAACATTCTCAAGCGGCGTTTGCAGGAATATTTTCCCAACCCCGTTGCCGACAAGGTGTGTCAGCGGCAATGAAAGAATGGAGGATATCGCGCCGCTGAGGAGGCCGATGAACGCGCCCTCGGAAACGATGATGGATAGAATATTTTGAGACGTTGCCCCATAGGCGCGCATGATGCCGATCTCCCGCACGCGTTCCATCACATTGATGCCCGTTGAGGAGATAAGCCCCATCACGCCGACGATAATCACCAGCACGGACGCGGCCGTCAGGAAACCGGCAATGATAGCCAGATGGTTGACAAACATCTTCTTGGTATCCTCGAAGTTCCCGCTTATCATCACATCAATTTCAGCCGAGCGTAGACTTTTCTCTATTTGCGCCGCGATCGCTCGTCGTTTTTCAGGTGTTTGTTCATCAATGGCGATGTTGACCGCGCTTGCGTATCCCCTTTGTGCGTAAAGGCGTTGGTAGAAATCGAAGCTGACATAAGCCTTTGCGCCCGCGCCTGCTTCCTTAACGATGCCGGAAACGACCCACGGGCTGGAAATCCCGTTGCATTTGACGGTGATGGTATCGCCGATCATTACGCTCGGTTCCTTATCCGCGTAAATATGGTTGAGTACAACGGCATTTGTATCGTTCGGTTCCAGCCAGCGCCCGGACATTACGGGCAGGCGGAGCATTTCCGATTGGCTGTTCACGGCGGCGAGCTGAAACGGATTGCTTTCGGTGCCATCCTGATACACCATGGCGGACATCGCTCCGGTTTCCATTTCGATTTTGCTAACGCCGGGAACCCGTTCAATCGCCGCCTTCACATCTTCCTCCGGGTATGCGGCGCTGAAAGAATACCGTATATCATAGGAAAGCGCGGACATGGCCTTATCCAGGGTATGGCCGATCGACGCGTTGACGTTCAGCGAAACGATCAGCACCGCCCCGCCAACGGCCAACGTCGCCACGGTCAAAAACAATCGCCCGCGGCGGCGAAACGTGTTGCGAAGGGAGAGCAGAGTGGGGCTCGCCAACCTGATTTTGCCCAACAACCGCTCAAACCGCGCGGCCCCGAATTGATTTTTGCGGGTACCGTAATCCCGCAAGCCTTCATGGACCGTGATGCGCGTACCCCGGACAATGGGGGGTGTGGCCGCCAAAGCCGGTATCAGCAGACCGGCGACAATCTGCAGCAGATAGGGCCACCATGGAATGCCGTAGCTTGCGACGGAAAAGTTCAGCATAGAGGCACAGATGTCCAGAAAAGCGCGGGCGCTCACAGCAGCCAGTGGCAGCGCGAAAACAAGGGCGATCATGCCGGAGAGTACGACGAGAAGATAGTATATCATGGCGATTTGCCCCCGCCTTGCGCCTACAGCCTTCATAACGGCAATTTGCCGCACCTGTCCGGATAGCATGGCGGTAATCATATGGAAGACAAGTACACCGCTCAATACAAGTGAGAGTACACAGAATACTTGAAATAGAAACAACAGGGCGTTCGTTTGGTCGCCGTGCGGGTGTTTCCCGGGGGTGGGGACGGAAACACTCCCCGCGGAATAACCGTTGTCGTTGAGCCAGTCCCGGATTCCGAACGCCACGTCCCTGATGGCGGCTTCATCAAATCGTATCGCTTCCGATACGACAAACAGCAGGTTGTAGTTTTCCATTGGGCTTCCCAACAACTCGAGCGTTTCCGGCGATATAAAACCGTACACCGCGTTTTCCATCCATGCGGGTTCAAGGCCGGGGGCGTGAACCTTTCCGGCGACGCGCAGCTTTTGTGGTTTGTTTCGTGAGATTTTCAGGTTGATGGTATCGCCAACGCCACAGTCTGTTACCGACTCTTTCTCAATCAAAATCTCGCCGAGCTTCGGCGCAAACCCTTCGGAGGGAGGGTCGCTGTCAACATTCGTGAACGTGTCAACGCGCACGGTATGGAAATCCTCGATCACGTGCAGATAAGAGGACGAGGACAGATATGTATCCTCACCGGTTTCGATTCTCGCCCGCACGGTACGCCGGGCTTCCACATCTTCAATCCCATCCCTCTTAGCCAATGCGGCAAGCAGGCTTTCATCGCAGGCCGGCACACCGATACAAAATGAGTGCGGGTTCGTTGCCATGTAGCTGCTATTCATTTCTCGCGGCACCATGCCGTACAGATTCAGGACCAGCCCTGTGCCGAATACACCGAAGAAAATGGCGAGAATGACCAGCATGGTGCGGGATTTATGGGCGGTAAAGTCCCTTGCGGCTTTTTGAAAGCGCGTTTTCACCGGATCACCGCCTTGATATCGGCAAGAACAGCCCCGTCGTGGATCGAAACGATCCGGTCGGCAACGTCGGCTATCTCCTGATCATGCGTGACTATGACGACTGACTTACCCTCGGCGGACATTTCGCGCAGGAGCGCCGTAATGCTTTTTGCGTTTTGCGTATCCAAATTCCCGGTCGGCTCATCGGCGATTATAAAGGCGGGGTCGTTGACAAGCGAGCGGGCGATGGCAACGCGCTGCTGTTCGCCTCCCGACAAAGAATGAGGCAGGCTGTTTGAGTACTGGGCGACGCCCATTTTTGTTACCAGCCGCTCGGCTCTTTGCCGCCGCAGGCGCGTGGGTACAATGCCGCAAAAGTCCATCGGCAGCAGCAAGTTTTCCAGCACCGTTAAGGTGGGGATCAACTGAAAGAACTGAAATACCATTCCAATATTTCTGCCGCGCCATGCGGCAAGTTCATTTTCGCTCATGTCATGCAGGAGGCTTTCCCCGTGGACGATTTCGCCCGAGGTCGGGCGGTCGATGCCAGAAATCATGTTCAGCAACGTCGATTTGCCGCTTCCGGACTTTCCTATAATCGCGGTGAACTCGCCGCGCCCAAAATGCAGGGTCACGTCCTTAAGCGCCGCGGTTCCGCTCGTGCCCGCGCCGTATGTCTTCCTGACATGATGGAGCTGGATGGTCTCCGCGTTTCCCATAAACCAAACCTCTTTCTGTTGTCAAAATCGTTCATATAGGGTACAATATAT
>WRGP01000188.1 GCA_009787135.1 Bacillota bacterium
CGTCACGGTGATATTTGCGTCGTTCCCGGGCAGGATGGTGAAAGCGAGGGCGCGGCTCTTGCCAGCCATGGCGGGGGCCGCGCCATCGGCGGTGATATTCGCGCATTTGTCGGTATCCAGCGTGAGGGTAATCTGCTGCATATAGTTGAGATAAAAGGTATCGTCTATCGCCTCATTTGGGGCTGAGGTCAGGTGTATTTCCAGCCTGCCCGATGCGCCCGCCAGATCTTTGGGTTCCATATCCGCGCCATCCAGGCTGTACCGGATGCTGTAGCGCCACGGCAAGCCGTCGTCGGCCAGATCGCCCTGATAGTAGAAATTCTCGTTTTCCGTCCGTATCGCTACCGTGTCGTCCGCGAGCGTGAGCGGATGAAGATCCGTCAGGTTTGTTACGGCCGTATAATGGCCGTAGTCGGAGAAGCTGCCGCCTTTCGCGAGGGTAAAATGGTTGACGACATACACGCCGCGCGCCTCGCCGTCGCCTGAAAGACGCGCGTATACAATCTCATCCTTGCCGGTTACCGCCGCGGGACCGCTCGGCACGGCCACAGCGTCGTCGCTTGCATCCCCCTCAGCCATGGATATTGCGGCCGTGCCGGTGAGCAGGCCAAGGATAAGCAGCGATATGAGAATCCGCTTTGAGATTTTCATTAGGGTAATCTCCCTCCACTTCTTTGTTTACTTGGATTGTTTCGCGCCAAAAAACTTTGCGCTGCGGGTGGTTTTTTCGATGAACTTGTCAAAAAGCGTTAGCATTGTGGGAAGGAATACCACAACCATCGCCATGGACAGCAAGGTTCCGCGGCCAAGGAGCATCCCAATGTCGGCGATTAAGGGGTTTGACGAGGTGCCCGCCAAGGTGAAGCCGGCTGTTGCCAAGGTTGTGGCGGATACCAAAATGGAGCGGAAGGAACTGCCCAGCGCCCTGTGAACGGCTTCTTTTTTGGGCATGATCCGGCGGTTGCGTACGTAGTTTATCGTGAGCAGAATGGCATAATCCACCGTCGCGCCAAGCTGCACGGTGTTTAGCACCAGATAGCCTATGTAGTTGATGGATACGCCCGTGAAATAGGGGATGGACAGGTTCATCCAGATGGCGGCTTCAATCGTGAGCAGCAGGAAGAACGGAAACGACGCCGATTGAAAGGTGACGAGAAGCACGATGAAAATCGAAACGACCGCGATCAGGTTGGTCAGGCGGTTGTCCTTTTGTACGATGGTTTTGATATCATGCAGGTTCGCGCTCTGCCCCACGGAATAGGCGTGCCCGGGATAGTATTGTTCCGCGGCGGCGGTGATGGCCTCCACCGTTTCAAAGGCCGCCTTCCCCTCGGCGGCGGTGTCGGTATATACGATCACGCGCGCGAGATGCTCCGAATAGAACCGCTCCGTGACGGCGCTGTCCAAAAATTCGGGAGGGATGGCCGAACCGACGGTTTTTGCGTAGGAGGTGACGGAGGTGACATGCGCAAGGGCCAGGATGTCATCGCACAGCAGCGCTTCCCTGGCGGTGTCGCCTCCGGGAATGATCAGGACCATGGCCGTGGATTGGTCCGCCGCTTCCTTGGCACTGAGATCGTTTTCTTTCATTTTATCCGCCGCCGCCTGATAGCCATACAAAAAGTCTGTCCGCGACTGGCCTAGGAAGCAGGGAACGATAATGACCAAAACGATCAGCACGGCGGGTACGGACAGCCTTTTGAGCACGCCGCGGATATTGGAAAAGGATGGCATCAGTTCACGATGCTGTGTTTTGTCTATGGTTTTATACAGGCACATGGTGAGCGCGGGCAGAAATACCATCACCGAAATGAAGCTGCATACGATGCCTTTCGCGAGGCTCATCCCCAAATCCGCGCCGATGCGGAAGTCCATGAACAAAAGCGCCATGAAACCGAATAGCGTCGTGGACGCGCTGGCGGCGATCGTGGAGAAGCTTTCTTTTATAGCGCCGCGCATGGCCTTCTCAACGCTATCGCCGTCTTTGCGGCGCACGCCAAAGCTGTGCAGCAGGAAAATGGCGTAATCGAACGACACGGCGAGCTGCAGGATCGGCGTGACCGCGTTCGTTAGAAAGCTGACCTTATCGGCAAACGCGTTTGTCCCCATGTTGAGGGCGACAGACACCCCAATGGCCGCCAAAAACAAGAGCGGCTCAATCCACGATGTCGTGGACACGATTAAAATCAGAACAATCACCGGCAGGACAATCATCATCGCATGCGCGACTTCCGACCCGGTGGCGGACTGCACAAACTCAATATCCGCCGCCTCACCCGTTACAGAACCTCTGTCCCCGAGCAGCGCGCGGATTGCCTGTGTGCCCTCTTTTTCAAGGCCTTTGGCAATCACCACGGAATACAGCGCGTTTCCATCCTTATAAAAACCCTCGATGGTGTCTTTATCGCCCATCTCCAGGGGCTGCTTGAGGTCAAAGACATCGTCAAGCCATAAAACCTCGGCAATGCTCTCAAGTTCCGCCAGCTTGCGCTTGAACAAGAGCGCCTCCCGCGGCGAAACATCCCGCACCAGCACCCTCGCGTTTGGCATTGCCCGGGGAAACGCGTCGTTCATCACTGCCAGGGCTTTGGTGGACTGCGCCTCCGGCGGAAGGTATTCCGCCATATTATAGCTCACCCGCACCGTTGAAAACAGCAGGGCGCACAGAACCGCCGCGGCGATGAACACCACGATGATGAGTCTCCTGTGGCGTATTACGCCGCCCGCAAATCGATCCACGCGCAACACCTCTCATTCAAGACATATCTGTATTATAGTAAACACACTGTTGGATTACAACCAACAATGTGTTCGTCGATTGCAGGTTACCCAACACAAACCCCGAACCTGTCGCGCTAGCGTATGCTGAATCCCGAAAGCCCCTTGAACAGGAGCGTCGAACATAGCTCCGCCATTTCAGGCACGGATTCCCGCATGCCATCGGTGAGCCATTTTTGGATCACGCTCAGCGCGCCATTGACGACAAAATACTGCAAATACTCCGAAACGCCTGGCTCTATCTGCTTCATGTGCTGAAGCTCCTGCACGGTTTTTTGTTGGGCGAGGAGCATAATATCCCGCTGAAACGCGAAATCACCGTTTTCGCTGAGCAAAACCTCGAACAGCGCGGCGTTGGATTTCGCGTAGCCTAAAATATGTTCCAACGCCTGGACGGTGAGTTTCGTCTGTTCGGAGAACGCGTTGCCGGAAATATGCGCGGAAAGCTCGCCGATAATTTCCTGCTGAATTTGGTAGAGAAGATCGTAGACATCGCTATAATGCGCGTAAAAGGTGCTGCGATTGATTCCGGCGCGCTCGCAAAGCATCTTGATGGAGATCCTTGAGATGGGATACTGCCTCATAAGAGCGACAAGGCTCTCGCGGATGATCTGCTTGGTAAGGCGCACCCTATGGTCTGTTTTCCCTTGATTCATCATTTCTCACCCACGGATAGTATAGTACGGTTAGTTATAATTTACAAGGCAGTAACGGGATATGTTATAGAAACAAGAGCCTCTACGGCCTTTACCGCTTTAACAATGGCAACGAACAGCGGCGAGAAAAAGCGGCAAACCGCTACCCGCGATCCAGAAACTTACAGAATATTCATTGAAAAATCATATACATTATGCTATAATAGCTGTAATGAGTGCTCGCGGCGCAATCCCCCCGCGAAAAAGGAATAAGGAAAGGTGGTATCCATGAAAAAGCTATTCACACTGGTCATGGCCCTTCTGACGCTGTTTACGGCGCTTCCCTCCCTGGCGGAAGAACCGGCCGCGGAACCTGTTGTCATCACCATCTTCCATACCAATGACGTGCACGGCCGCTATAACTCCGAAGCGGGTATGGGGTACGCGATGATGGCTTCCTATGTCAACGAGGCGCGCAAGAGCGGCAATGTACTCGTCCTGGACGCCGGCGATACGCTGCACGGCACCATTTTCGCCAATGCCGTCAAGGGCGAGAGCATCGTGGAAATCATGAACACCATCGGCTTTGACGCCATGGCGCCCGGCAACCATGATTTCAACTACGGCTACGACCGCCTCAAAGAGCTTGAGGCCATGATGGACTTCCCCCTCGTCTCCGCCAACATTCGCCTCAAAGATGGCAAGCAGGCCTTTGAGCCCTATACCATTTTGGAAATCGCGGGCAAGCGCATCGGCGTTGTCGGCGCGGACAACCCGGAGATGGTCACCGCCATTCACCCGGACCATACCGCGGCCCTTTCTTTTCTGGACGCTTCCTTTGTCGATGCCGCCGTCCAAGCCGTGCGGGCGGAAGGCGTGGACGCCGTGATCGTCCTTGCCCACTGGGGCTGCGACGGCGCGTACGAGCCAAACAGCGTTCAGGCGCTGGCCACCATTCCCGGCGTGGACATCGTCATCGACGGCCACAGCCATACCATCCTGGACGATATCCAGCAGCTTCCGGACGAAAAGTCGGCCATCGTCACCTCCACGGGCGAGTACCTAAACTACCTGGGCAAAGCCACCTTCACCTTTACGCCCGAAGGCGGCCTGATGGTAGAGGCTGAGCTGATCCCAAACCCGGGCCGCTTTGAGGATCACGCGGTCCTCAAAGCCATTGGGGAAGTGGAAGCGGCGCAAAGTGCGGAATTGGACAAGGTCGTTGGCGAGAGTGCTGTGGACCTGATGGGCGAGCGCGCCGTCGTCCGCACCTCCGAATCCAACTGGGGCAACCTGGCCACCGATATCTTCATCGACGCCACCGGGGCGGAAGTCGCCTTCATGAACGGCGGAAACATCCGCGCCACCACCCCGGCGGGCCCCATCACCATGCGCGATGTCAACACCGTCTTCCCCTTCGGCAACCTCGTCGTGCTGATGGAGGTCTCCGGCCAGGCTATCCTCGACGCGCTGGAGGTTGGCGTCAGGCTCTACCCGGAGACAAACGGCGGTTTCCCGCAGGTCGGCGGCATGACCGTGCGCTTTGACCCGGCGGCGGAGCCCGGCGCGCGCGTCACCGAGGTGCTGGTCCGCGGCGAGCCCATCGACCCGGACGCCCTGTATAAGCTGGCCACCAACGACTTTCTCGCCGCGGGCGGCGACGGCTATGAATCGCTGGCCAAATTCCCCGTACTCTTCTATATGGGCGCTATGGACGAAGTCGTCGTGGATTACCTGCGCGAGAACAGCCCCGTCTCTCCGGTGCTGGAGGGCCGCATCGCGCCGGTTGAATAGCAGGCCCCTCCTATGCAAACGCGGTTCCCAAGGCCCGGCCCGATATAAGCCGGGCTTTGGGAATTTTTATCGGAAAACACATTTGCATGGATGATTCCCATGGCGTCCCTTTTTGTTTTGCTTCCAAACCTTGGTCTGTTTTGCCCCCTTCACAAAGAAAAATTCCATAAAGTGTATCGACCAGGCGTTTTTTTCCACAACATATGGGTATCCGCAGGCAGCTCCCTGCATGCCCTCTCTTGCATTTGCCAAGCGGCCCTAGTACAATAAAGGGCGAGGAAGTGATCAAATGCCGCTCTTTGGTTTTGCCGACAGGTTTGCCATGTTTGATACCACGCCCGTGGAAAACCTGTTCATTCAAGAATACATGCTCCGTGCCGACGGCGATTTCGTCAAGGTGTACCTCTATGGGCTCATGCAGTGTTATCATCCTGTGGAAAGCGCCTCCCTCGCCACCATCGCGCGCGATTTGGATTTGGATCAGGCACGGGTTGAAAATGCTTTTTCCTACTGGGAGCGGATGGATCTTGTCAGGCGCACCGCGGACAACCCGCCGTCATATGTTTTCCAGAATCTAAAACAGCTTCAGCTCATGCGCGCGCAAGACGACGACGGCCTGTACCGCTACGCGGATTTCAACAACAGCCTGCAGGCGCAGTTCGGCTCGGAGCGGCTGCTTCACCGTCAAGATTTTGAGCGCGTATACGACTGGCTCGAGGGGCTCGGCCTTCCGGAGGAGGTTGTGCTGATGCTCGTCTCCGCGCAGATCAAAGTACGCGGGAAAAAGTTCCAGTTTAAGTCGCTGGACAAACTGGCGCGCGAATGGGCGGAGGCGGGCGTACGCACCATTGCCGACGCGGAAGCCATGTCGCACACCTCCTCGGAAAAGTATTTGCAAATCAAGCAGGTTTATAAAAAACTGGGCAAGCGCCATTCCGTATCCGAGCCGGATGAGGCCCTGTATCACAAGTGG
Source organism: Bacillota bacterium (assembly GCA_009787135.1). GTDB lineage: Bacteria > Bacillota > Clostridia > Christensenellales > Aristaeellaceae > Avichristensenella. The sequence continues at coordinate 6,181 of WRGP01000188.1, forward strand.
ACCGAGGCGTGGGGTTTTGACCTTCAAACCATCCTCTCCGCATGCGAGGAAACCACCAAGGGCGTGCCCACGTTTGGATACCTGGACGGCATCCTGGAGCGCATGCGCGGGGAGGGCCTGCGCGACGCCGGCGCCCTGCGCGAGAGCCTGCGGCGAGACGCGGACGTGAAGGCGCTGCTCCGCCAGCTCGGCATGCGCGGCACCTCCCCCACCAATGACAGCCAGTCCCTTCTGGACGGCTTTATAGCCGATGGGTTCGCGCGAGAAACCATCGCCCTGGCCGCAAGCCGCGTGGCGCGCAAGGGCGGAAAGCTCGACGCCCTGCAAAAGACCCTCGCCATCTGGAAGGCGGAAGGCGCGTTCACCCTGGACGCCGCCGAAAAGTATTTGCATAAGATCGATGCGCAGTACACAGGCCAAACGACCCCCAAACGGCCCGCTAAGCTATTGCCCGCGCAGCAATATACCCAGCGTGAATACTCGCGCGAGGAATTGATGAAGCTAGTTGAGGTGATCTGACGATGCTGGCGAACCTGCGAAGGGAAGTGGAAATGGAATACGAGGCGAGGCGCGCGCAAAACCGCGCCGAGGAAGCGCGCCGCCTTGCGAAGGCGTCCGAAGCGGATCCGGAGATCGGCAGGCTTGTGCGGCAGCGGACGGACATGTTCCGCGCGTGCGCGCAGGCGGCTTTCGCGAACCCGGAAGAGGCACACGCCATCAGCCAGGCCCTTCAGGAGGAGATTGCGGCCATGCATGCTTCTCTTGGGGACCGGCTTGCCAAAGCGGGGTTCCCCAAAGAGTATTTACAGCCAGTATACCAATGCGTCCCCTGTCGGGACACAGGCTTTGTCGGCGAACCCATTCAAGATCAATGCGCCTGTTTTGCCCGCCGCCTGAGGGATAAGCTTATCGCCGATACGGGTCATGGCCTGCATCCGGATGAAACCTTTGGCCGCTACAATGAGGCCGTCTATTCCAATCACCCCTTCACCAAGGGCAAACCGGATACCCAACGCGCGTTCATGTCGCGCATGCGCGAGCGCTGCGAGGCATACGCGGAATCTTTCCCCCAAACGCCCCAGCGGAACATTCTCATGTTTGGCAAATCCGGCCTTGGCAAAACCTTCCTCATGAACTGCATTGGCAACCGCGTGCGCCAGCGAGGTTTTGAGGCGCTCAAGATTACGGCATACCAGTTGACGGATCGTATGCGCGCCTCCATTTTTGATCACAATCCGTATGCTTTTTCCCTCCTGCTGGAGGTTCCTTTGCTCCTGCTGGATGATCTCGGCGCTGAGCCGCTGATCAAAAACATTACCATTGAGCAACTCTTTACGCTTCTCAATGAGCGCGCCCTTGGGGACCGTCACACGGTTATCAGCACCAACTTGGAGTTGGACGAACTTACCGAACGCTATACCGAGCGCGTATGCTCCCGGTTGCTGGACCATCAAAACACACGCGTGTTCAACTTTGTTGGCACAGACGTCCGATTGACTATATGATGCGCATTCGAAGAAAAACGGCTTTTTCCCTTCTGTGCGGCGGCCTGAGCCTCCTGGCCGTCCTGTTCACAGCGCTTTACGTCGCCCAAAAAACCGGCGCCAATTTTTTCGCCCACAGCGCCTTTGACAGCTACACCCTGCAGGCAATGACCTGGCGGGAGGGCCGTATCGCCCTCTCTCAAGACTACCCCTGGCTGGAACTCGCCATCTTTCAAGGCAGGTACTACGTCAGCTTCCCGCCCGTGCCCGCCATTCCCATGTGGCTGCTTTCCTTTGCGTGCGGGGCGGACACGCCCAGCGCGCTGCTTACGCTTTTGTACCTGCTTGGAGGGGCTGCCGCGGCCTTTTGCCTCCTGCGCCGGTACCTGCCCGTGGGGCAGGCGGCCTGCTTCGCGGCTTTCACGGCGCTGGGCGGCAGCCTGCTGGATCTCGCGGTGTCCGGCGACGGCTTTGGCGGCGGCGTCTGGTATCAGGCGCAAACGCTGGCGTTTTTCCTAACCATGCTGTCCATGCTGCTGATGGACGGCAAGCGCCCGCTTGGGTGGGCCGTAAGCCTTGTTTGCGTCGCGCTGTCTGTGGGATGCAGGCCTCTCAACGCTCTCTACGTGCCCGTTCTGCTCTGGATGCTGAACCTTCATGTGCGGCAGGCCGGCATCGGACGCAGCGTGCTGAAGATGCTTCCCTATATCGTCGTCCCCGCGCTGATCGCGGCGGCCTACGGCGTCTATAACTATGTCCGCTTTGGAAATCCGCTGGAGTTTGGCCACAGCTTTTTGCCTGAGTATACGCAGTCAGGCGACGCGGTGCTTTCAGCGCAAAACCTGTGGGCTAACTTCAAGGCGATCCTGCGCCCTCCGCAGGTGAATGAGGGCGCGCTGACATTTCCCATTATCACGGGGTTTGCCGTATACCTGACCAATCCACTATTTCTCTACGGCGGCATCCGCGCGCTTGAAAAGGCTGTCCGCAAGCAGGCGGACAGCACGGATGCGCTGCTTGTGGCCACGGTGCTCCTGCACGCGGCCTGTTTGCTGACCCACCGCACAAACGGCGGCTGGCAGTATGGCACCCGCTACCTCTGCGACGCGCTTCCCGCTCTCGTGCTGCTTTTCAGCCGCGGCCGCAAACCCCTTCGGTTGTGGGAGGCTCTGCCCATGAGCGCGCTGATCTTGTTTAATGTCTTTGGAACAATTGTTTTTCACAGTTTATAGGGGGCCAATGCGCAAAGAAGTTCTTACAGCTTCTGCGCCTCCAGCATCATATCCTTCACCTTCATCAGCCGGGTCAGCGCGCCGCGCTCACTCTCCTCCAGCTTCATCGTGATGAACCGGATGTTCTCCTCAATCCCCGGAATCATCACATATTCCAGCGCGTTCACCCTGCGGCGGGTCTTTTCGATCTCGTCCGCCAGCAGGTTGCAGGTGCTCTCGATTTCGGCCAGCTCCACGAGCCTTGGCAGCACCCCGGCCATGGTCTGTATCGCGCCGTCCAGCTGCGCGGATGTCTCGGCAAACCCGTAGGACTGCTCCGCTTCGGCCAGGGAATCCTCCCGAACGCGGATGACGGGCACCTTTACGCTCATCACGTTCTTTTGCCCCAGGATGAGCCTGACGACGCGCGCGGGGTAGAGCACCGCCGCCTCCAGCGCCTCAGGGTCCATGACGGCCCGGGCAAAGGCAAACTCGTGCAGGGCCAGCGTCAATTCCCGCTCCGCCTCTTTGCGAAGCTGCCGGTTCCGCCGGATTAGCGCGATGAACTGGCGCACCATCTCATCGCGCTTGTCCTTGAGCAGCTTATGCCCGCGCTTGGCGGTGACGAGGCGCTTTTTCTGCCGCGTCAGCTCCATACGGGTGGGGTTGACTTGCGCCAGCGCCATTATGCCTCGTCCCCTTCGGCCAGGTATTTATCGATCATCTGATCGCGTATCCGCTTGAGTTCGTTCCTGGGCAGCATGTTCAGCAGCTTCCAGCCAAGGCTGAGCGTTTCCTCAATGGACCGGTTCGCGTCATAACCCTGGGACACGTATTCCTTCTCGAACGCGTCCGAGAACGCGGCGTATTTCTTATCCACGTCCGTCAGGGCCGCGTCGCCCAAGATCACGGCCAGCTCCTTCGCGTCCTTGCCCCGGGAATAGGCCGAGAAGAGCTGGTTCATGGTCGGCGCGTGGTCCTCCCGGGTCTTGCCCTCGCCGATGCCCTTATCTTTGAGGCGGGAGAGGGACGGCAATACGTCGATAGGCGGCGTGATACCCTTGCGGTGCAACTCGCGGCTGAGGATGATCTGCCCCTCGGTGATGTAGCCGGTCAGATCCGGAATGGGGTGGGTCTTATCGTCCTCCGGCATGGACAGAATCGGAATCTGGGTGATGGAGCCCGCCTTGCCCTTGATACGGCCCGCGCGCTCGT
>WRGP01000189.1 GCA_009787135.1 Bacillota bacterium
CCCCGCCGATAGGTAGGCGGGGACGGCAGGCGCCGTTACCCGCCGGCCGCGTGATAGCGCGGCGCAAGGCAATCAGGGTGGTATACGCGGCTTCGTCCGCCCCTCGTTTGGGGTGGATTTTTTTATGAAATTCTTTTTTTGAGAAAGGAATGACAACCAAATGGCGGACAGAAAAACCTACTATATTACTACGCCGATCTACTATCCCTCGGACAACCTGCACATCGGCCACGCGTACTGCTCCGTTGCGGCGGACACCATGGCGCGCTATAAGAAGCTGACAGGCCATGAGGTGTTTTTTCTCACCGGCACGGATGAACACGGCCAGAAGATCGAGCAGCGCGCCCAGCAGGCGGGTGTAACGCCCCAAGCGTTCGTGGACAGCATCGTCGCGGGCATCAAGAACCTGTGGACCCTGATGGATGTTCAGTACGACGGCTTCCTCCGCACGACGGACAAGCGGCACGAGGTCATTGTGCAGAAGATCTTCCGCCAGCTCTACGAACAGGGCGACATCTACAAGGGCGAATACGAGGGCTGGTACTGCACCCCCTGCGAGGCGCACTGGACGCAGACGCAGCTCAAGGATGGCAAATGCCCGGACTGCGCGCGCGATGTGCAGCTTATCCGCGAGGAGAGCTATTTCTTCCGCATGAGCAAGTATCAGGACTGGCTGATCCAATATATTGAAGAGCATCCGGACTTCATCCAGCCGCCGTCGCGCGCCAACGAGATGCTGGCCAATTTTCTCCGGCCCGGCCTGCAGGACCTGAGCGTGTCGCGCACATCGTTTACATGGGGCGTGCCGGTGGATTTTGACCCGGGCCACGTGATCTATGTGTGGATTGACGCGCTGAGCAACTATATCACGGCGCTTGGCTATGGCACGGACGACGACGCCCTCTTTCAAAAATTCTGGCCCGCCGACCTGCAGCTTGTGGGCAAGGAAATCATCCGTTTCCACACAATATACTGGCCTATCATGCTTAAGGCCTTAGACCTTCCGCTGCCAAAGCAAATTTTTGGCCATGGCTGGCTGGTGTTCGGCGGGGAGAAGATGAGCAAGTCCAAGGGCAATGTCGTCGATCCCGTCGTCCTCTGCGGCCGCTATGGCGCGGACGCGTTGCGCTACTTCCTGATGCGGGAGATGACCTTTGGCACGGACGGCAATTTCACCAATGAGGCGCTGCTCAAGCGCATGAACGCCGATTTGGCCAACGACTTGGGCAACCTGGTCAGCCGCGCCGTGGCCATGATCGAAAAATATTTTGACGGCATTGTGCCGCCCTGCGGGGAATTGTCAGCGCTGGACGCCGCGCTGCGCGAGACGGCGCTAAGCCTGCCCGCCAAGGTCGACAGCCATATGGACAGCGCGCAGTATTCGCTGGCGCTATCGGAAATTTGGAAGCTCATTGGCGACTGCAACCGCTACATCGACGCGAATACTCCCTGGCTGCTGGCCAAAAACGAAAGCGACAGGCCGCGCCTTGGCACGGTGCTCTATCACCTCGCGGAGTGCGTGCGCATGGTCGGCGTGCTGGTAGGGCCTTTCATGCCCAGGACGCCCGGGCGCATCTTCGGGCAGCTGGGCCTTTTTGACAAGTCGGCGCGGACATGGAATTCGCTGTCGGCATTCGGCGTGCTCCCGGCCGGCACAAAGGTGCGAAAGGGCGACGCGCTGTTCCCGCGCATGGATATCGAAAAGGAGCTTGCGATACTTGCGCAGACGCAGCCAAAGCTACGGGCGGAGGCCGAAACAGCGCCGCCAAAGCCCGTGGTCGCCATTGACGATTTCTCCAAAATCGATTTGCGCGTGGCGCTTGTCACGGCGTGCGAGCCGGTCGCAAAGTCCGATAAGTTGCTGAAACTTACGCTACATGTCGGCGGCGAGACGCGGACGGTTTTATCCGGCATTGCCGCTCATTATAAACCGGAAGCGATGGTCGGCAAAAAGGTCGTGCTGCTGTATAACCTGGCGTCCAGGAAAATGCGCGGCATTGAATCGGAAGGCATGATCCTCTGCGCCGGGGACGGCGAAACCCTCCGCCTGCTGACCGTGGATGGGGATATTGCCAATGGAAGCGGAATCTCGTAATGCTGTTTGATACGCACTGTCACTTGGATGACGAACGGTTTGATGAGGACCGGGAACAAATTCTCGAGGATATGGAGGCGCGGGGAATCATGCCCTGCGTTCTTGTTGGCGCGGATATGCCCTCCTCACGCGCGTGTCAGGCGATGGCCCGGCAAAGGTCCTGGCTGTACTTTTCGGCGGCGGTCCATCCGCATGACGCGAAGGATTATACCGATACGTCCCACGCGGAGCTTGAAAAGCTGATGCGCGACCCCAAGTGCGTGGCCTGGGGCGAGATCGGGCTGGACTATTACTACGACCACAGCCCCCGGGACGTACAGCGGGCCGTATTCATACGGCAATTGGATACCGCCGCGGCGCTTGAAAAGCCCGTCATCTTTCATGTGCGCGACGCCCACGGGGATATGACAGACATTCTGCGCGCTGTGGACGGCAGGCTTCCCCAGGGTGTGATGCACTGCTACAGCGGCAGCGCGGAGCAAGCGAAACTCTATCTGGACATGGGGTTTTATATTTCCCTGGCCGGTCCCGTGACATTTCATAAGGCGCCAAAGCTTCAAGAGGTCGCGCGGATGGTGCCGGACGATCGGCTGCTTTTGGAAACAGACAGCCCCTGCCTCGCGCCCGAGCCGGTGCGGGGCCGGCGCAATGACCCGCGCAACGCGCAGTACATCGCGCGGCATGTGGCGGTTCTGCGGGGCGTTTCGTTTGAAGCGCTTTGCGAGAGCACGCGCCGCAACGGCCTGCGCCTGTTCGGCATCGGGGAGGACGCATGAAGGAACGCTTCCGCTATAAAAAAGAAATGGGGCAGCATTTCCTCTTCGACCCCGCTTTGATTGAGCAACTGGCCGACGCCTCCCGCGCGGAGCCGGCGGACGGTATTCTGGAGATCGGCCCGGGGCGCGGCACGCTAACCGCGGCGCTGGCGCGGCGCTGCCGCAAGGTGATCGCCGTAGAGCTCGACCGCACGCTGATTGATGATCTCGAGGTATCCATGGCGTTATACCCCAACGTGGAAATTGTGCAGGGCGATATCCTAAAGGCCGATCTGGCCGCGCTCGCGGGGTCGCTCGGCACGCCCTGCCGCGTGGCCGCCAACCTCCCCTACAACATCACCACGCCGCTCATCGAACGGCTTCTGCACACAAAACCGCCCTTTGCCTCCGTCGCCGTGATGGTGCAAAAAGAGGTGGGCGATCGCATGCTGGCAGTCCCAGGGCAGGCGGGATACGGGCCGCTCTCGCTGCTGGTCCAATACTATACCATGGCGGAGGAGGCGGTTTTTGTGCCGTCCGCCTGCTTTACGCCCCGGCCCAAGGTAGATTCCAGCTTCATGCTGCTCACGGCGCGCGGTGCTCCCGCCGTGACCGTGCGGGACGAGGCGCTGTTTTTCCGCGTGATCCGCGCGGCGTTCGCGATGCGGCGCAAGACGATTCTCAATAACCTGATGAGCGGGTTTGGCCTTGCGCGGGAGCGGGCCTTGGCGTTGCTTGGGGCATGCGGCGTTTCGCCAAACGCGCGCGGGGAAGCCATGCCGCCGGAACAATTTGCGGCGATAGCCAACGCGATGACCGAGGAGTGACCGCACGCTTATGCCAATGGCTGATAGGTTTTGCCATAGCGTATCGTGCATTGGCATTGAAAAATCCCCGGCAAAACGTGGCTGGCAGGCGATCATTGATATACAAAGCGGAATGCGCTTGTGCTTCCTGCCGCTTGCTGATATACTGTATATAGACAAATCTTGTCTCTGGAGGATACTGCATGCAATGGATGTCCGCCGCGTTCACGAATCTTTTGACCCCGGCGGCGGAGACCGCCGGCCGGGAGGTGTTTATATGGTCTGAGCATCTTGGCAAGGTGGTTATCACCGCGCTGTTGTCATTGCTGCCAGGGTTTGAGGGCCGCTACGCCATCGTAACCGGCAGGGGCATGGGCATGCCGCTCGCGTTTACCTTTGTCTTCGCGTTTATCCTATCCACCCTGCCGATGCCGTTTATCTATTGGTTCTTAAAGCCCGTCCTGCGCTGGGTGTATACCCTTCCGTTCAAGCCGGTTCAGAAATTCGCCGCACGGGTGGAGCGCCGCGCGGACAAAAAATCCGAGGGCATGCACGCGGGCAGCCTGTTTGCGCTGTTTGCTTTTGTTGCCGTGCCGCTGCCCGGCACCGGCGTATGGACCGGCAGTATGATCGCGACGCTGCTGGATATGGACAAAAAATGGGCGTCCATCGCGATCGTGCTGGGCAACCTTGCGGCCTGCGCTATTATGACGGTCCTCGCGCTGGCGGGCACAAACTTTGTGGATTGGGTGCGGGGATTGTTCTAGCGCGGGAGAGGGTCTCATTGGGCAAACACGTCACAGGCAGCGCCAAAAGATGCTCGCGCGCAAACAATAGCGTGCCGTATACGAAATGAGAGGTGCAATCGCATGAAACGCTTCATGGGCAAAAATTTTCTTCTGGACACGGACACCGCGCGGGAACTGTACCACGACATCGCCGCGGATCTGCCGGTCTATGATTTTCACTGCCACATTCCCGCGCAGCAGCTTGCCGAGAACGAGCCGTTCGCGTCCATCGCGCAGGTATGGCTAAGCGGCGACCATTACAAATGGCGGGCCATGCGCGTCGCGGGCGTGCCGGAAGCGATGATCACCGGCAATGCGTCGGATGAGGAAAAGTTTATGGCGTGGGCCGAGACCGTGCCAAAGCTCATCGGCAACCCGCTCTACCACTGGACGCATCTGGAACTGCAGCGCTACTTTGACATAGACGAGCCGCTCTCCCCGAAAAGCGCCGCGGAGATTTGGAACGAGTGCAACCGTCAAATCATCAGCATGCGGCCGCGGGATCTTATAGCGCGGTCGAACGTCAAGCTCCTCTGCACGACAGACGATCCCGTCGATTCGCTCGAATGGCACCAGAGGCTGCGCGCGGCGGGGGAGACGGAAATCCTGCCGACTTTCCGGCCGGACCGCGCGATGAATCTGGACGCGCCAACGTTTGCCGCGTGGCTTTTGCAGCTTGAAAACGCGGTCGGCTTTGCCATCAATGATTTTGATACTTTCAAGCGCGCGCTGACGCTTCGGCTGGAGTTTTTCCACGCGAACGGTTGCCGGCTGAGCGATCACGCGCTGGACACCGTGCCCGCCGCCGCGCCCAGCGACGATCTGGCGCAGGAAGCCTTTACGGCGTTCAGGCGTGGGGAAACAATCCTCTCGCACCTCGTAGACGCCTACCGCTCCAGCCTGCTTGTGTTCCTCGCCGCCGAGTACAGCCGCGTTCATTGGACCATGCAGCTGCATATCGGCGCGTTTCGCGACCTAAACACGCCGATGTTTGAAGCGTTAGGGCCGAATACAGGCTTTGACGCCATCGCCGACACGCCCATTGCCCGCCCGCTCGCCTCGCTGCTGTCCGCGATGGGCGAGGCCGCCCCCCTGCCCCGCACGCTGCTCTTCTCCCTCAACGATAAGGACAACTACACGCTGGGCACGCTGATGGGCACGCTCCAGCGGGACGGCGTGCCCGCGCACGTGGGCGTTGGCCCCGCCTGGTGGTTCCACGACCACAGGAGCGGCATGGAGAAGCACCTTCGAAGCCTGGCGAACGTCGCGCCGCTGTCAGAGTTTATCGGCATGACGACGGACTCCAGAAGCCTGCTTTCCTACGCGCGCCATGAGTATTTCAGGCGCATCTTCTGCAATGTGCTGGGCGCCTGGGTGGAGAACGGAGAGTATCCGGAGGATTACAGGTCGCTGGAGATGATCGTGCGCAAGGTGTGCTTTGAAAACGCGATGAGCCTGTTTCCAACCGCGTGAACCGCAGTTCATGCCGCCGGCGGCAAAGGGATGCAAAGGGATGCGCAAAGGGATGCGCATTTGAAAATTTATGCGATAGTCTTGCGTTTTTTTTCGGTGTAGTGTATAATCCTTTTCGTTGCCGTTTGCTGATGTAGCTCAGGAGGTAGAGCACCTCCTTGGTAAGGAGGAGGTCATGGGTTCGAGTCCCATCATCAGCTCCATGGCTGCGCCTGCTGAACTGTCAAGTTACAAAATCCTTCTCAAGACTATTTTTATATGAATGGTACCAAGTGCAAAGGGTATGTTTATAAGTGCGTCCGTTAGCACTTTTATTTCTATATTATCTCTATCCGCCAACGAAACGAGGCCACGCATGCAAAAAGCAATCGGCATCCTGGGCGGCAGCTTCAATCCGATCCACTATGGACACCTTCAAATGGCGCAGGCTGCCAAAGACTTGCTTGCATTGGATACAATCATCCTGATACCGGACGGTGACCCGCCGCACAAGGATCAGGAATTGGCCGATAAATACGATCGGCTCCGTATGACGGAACTCGCGGCGGGTAATTTGTTCGAGGTTTCCCCCATGGAGGTGGACCGGCCGGGCAAAACCTACACGGTCGATACCTTGGAAGCGCTCGTGAAAACCTATCCCGGTACGGATTTCATTCTGCTTATCGGCGCGGATACCCTGTGGGAAATCTCCGGATGGCGAAACCCCGCGCGCGTATTTTCCCTATGCCGGTTCGCGGTTTTCAGCCGCGGCGATATGCCTTTCCCCGAGGTGCCCGGCGCTTTCATCCAGCGGGTAGACGCGGCGATCCTGGACATCTCCGCCACGGAGATTCGAAGGCGCGTGCGCCTGGGCATGTCCCTAGAGGGTTTGACGCCGCCGGCGGTCATCGCGCACATCGGCAGGCGGCGGCTGTATCATCCGCCTGACCAACTGTGCAAAAAGGAAATCCAGAAACGCCTGCAGCGCGCTCTGCCCGACGCGCGTTTTAAGCATGTGCTTGGCGTAAAGGACACAATCGAGGCGCTCGCGAAACATTGGGGCATGGACGCAAAGGCCGCGGGCCTGGCTGGTCTGCTGCACGACTGTGCCAAGGGTTTGCCGCTGGACGAGCTGCGGCGCGTCATAGACAGCCAGGGCGAACGCGTGGACGCGCTTCGCCTAAAAAGCCACGAACTGCTGCACGCGCCGGCAAGCGCGGCCATGGCGCGCGGGCTATACGGCGTGACAGACCCGGATGTCCTGCACGCCATTTGGTACCATAACACGGGCAGTATTGTCATGGGCGAATTGGACAAGCTGCTCTATGTGGCCGACATGATCGAGCCAAACCGAAAACCCTATGCGGAATTGGAAGATATCCGGCGCATGGCGGCGCAGGATTTGGATGAAGCGGTACGCATGACGCTTTATGCCAAGCTGCGGTTTATACAATCCAGCGGCAGGGAAATTCATCCGGACACAAAGGCCGCGCTTATGACAATGCAAAAGGAAAATGAGGCAAGGAGGGAAACCATATGGTAAAAAACCCGAAGGAGCTTGCGCTGCACATCGCGGAAATTCTCAAAGACAAACGGGCGGAGGAACTGCTGGTGCTGGAGATTGGGCATCTGACCGTCATCGCGGACGCGATGGTCATTGGCAATGGCCGGTCCATGGTGCAGGTCAAGGCGCTGGCCGACGCGGCGGAAGAGAAGCTAAAGGAAGAAGGCGTCTACCCCCTGCGCCGTGAGGGATATGCCGAGGGCCGCTGGATTGTGCTGGACTACGGCGCGGTGCTGGTTCATATTTTCCATGAGCAGGAACGCGAGTACTACCATTTGGAGCGGCTGTGGATGGATGGCTCCAATAGCGTGCCTCTGGCGGAGGGGTAATCACAGGCGAACAGGCCATGCACCAATCCGCCGCGCGTTATATTGTAATGCCGTCTGTCCATCACCTCAAGCAGATGTCCCTCAACACCCCACCGTCATGATTGCCGCGAGCACAGCCTCAGCATCACCCGCTCCAGTGCGGCATCCTCCCGTATTTTGCCGCTTTTGATGGCGTAATCCGTATCCACGCACAGGCGAAGCCGCGAGGCCAGCGTCTCCTCGTCCGCGGCCCTCGCCTGCGCCGCCAGCCTTCGCATGGCAAAGGGCGGCACGCCGAGCTGTTTTTGTATCTCCGCTTCAGGCACGCGCGCCTTCGCCATCAGCTTCAAGTGCAGGAGGTTTCTATACTGCCGCGCCATCATCGCGAGGATGCCGACGCGCGCTTCCCCGTTTTCCAGCATCGCGCCCAGCAATCCAAACGCCTCCGCCTCCTTGCCCGCGACGAGTGCGTCCACAAGCTGGAACACCGTGCATTCCAAAGAAGGCGTAACGACAGCCTCTATGTCAGCCTGCCCAATCTCCTCGCGGTCCCCGGCGTACGCCGAAAGCTTCGCCAGCTCTTGGGTGAGGGTAAGCAAATCACGCCCGGCGGTAAAAGCCAGGAATGACGTGTTTTCATAGCTGATCGTCTTGCCGAGCGGCCGTAGCTGCTGCTGCATCCAGCGCGCCAGCGCGGGGTCGCCAAGGCGGTCAAAGGTGACTACGGCCGCTGTCTTGCCAAGCGCCTGCGTCAGTTTCTTGCGCCCGTCCAGCGCCTTGTGACAATAGAACACAATACAGGCCGTCTCTGGGGGATGCAGCAAATAGCCGGCCAGTTTCTGGCTGTCGTCCGCCTCGTTGGCGGCTTTGCCGGCGGATAGCAGCGCGCTGTCCCGTACCACCACCAGCCTGCGCTCCGCCATCACAGGCAGTGTTTCCGCGGCGGCTATAAGCGTATCCGCGGAAGGATTTTGCAGGACGCTCTCATTGAGCGCTTCCAAGCCCTCCGGCAGCAGGCGGCCCCGCAGCGCCTGAAGGGCTTTCCCTTTGATATGCTCCTCCTCACCCTCAAAGAGATACACACAGCGCACATCCCCTTGCTTTACACCCGCAAAAAAATCATCATGCGTCATCGGCAAAACGCCTCCACCCGTATGCTATCCTCAAAATATAACGTCAGCGCACCGGCTTCCTGCGTCTGAAAGACATCCGCACCCACGCTTTCAAGCCTTGCCAAGGTTTCCGGATGCGGATGGCCATAGACGTTGTTGCGCCCCGCGGAGATGAGCGCGACGCCAGGCATGGCGCTGTGCAAAAACGCTTGATCTGTCGCGTTTCGGCTCCCGTGATGCGCCACCTGCAGCACATCGCAGGCCACGTCGGATGATCCGATGACATCCGCGTCGCCGCAGAGCAGCAGCGCATAATCGCCAATCTTCACCCGCAAAACAATCGAACGTGCATTTGCATCTCCTTTCCCCGCCGGATCGCGCCGCGGCGCGATAACCGTGGCCCGCAAACCGTCCAGATCCAGCACATCCCCGGCCGCGACCTCCACAATTGGAATGCCGTGCGCCTCCACGTTTGCCATCAGGTTTCTATAAAGTTCATCCGCGCCGTAGCAGACGGCGTTTGCCGGCACATAGACCGTGCGCACGGGGATGCCCGCCTCCAGCAGCTCTATCAGCCCGCCTACATGATCCGCGTGTGGATGGCTGAGGAAGAGGCCCTCCACCCCGCTGCCCGTATAGAGCAAGTATTCCGTCAAATCGCTGTTTTCATTGCCACAGTCATATACGTAGGTTTTGCGTCCGGTATGCAGTACGCCGGAGAGCGCCTGGCCCACGTCGAGCTGCACGTAGTACACGCCGTGATACGAGGTCAGCGCTCCCACGCCCACCGCCAGGCAGCAGAGCGCGCCCATGCAGAGCAGGCGCGCGCGCCATCGCCAGACAACGGCGGTGGAGCACAGCAGCATGCACGCGAAATACGCGGCCGCAAAGTACCAGGCAAACGCGCCGACGCGCGCGGTGGCGAAAGGCACGCGCGCGGCCGCCTTCGCGATGAGCAGCAACAGCAGCACAAGCCCCTTGGCGGATTCCACCAGCAGGTAACCCAGGGGAGGCCATAGCGCGTGCAGCGCCAGGGCCATGGCGGATACGGGAATGAGAAGTCCGGCCAGCGGTATGACCGGCAGGTTGGAGATCAGGCTGATCACGGATATCTTGCCAAACCAAAACGCGGACACAGGCAAAACGCCAAGCTGCGCGGACATTGTGACGCTAAGCCCTCCCTTTGCCGCCTCTGGCATCCATTCAAGCGCGCGCCTGAGCGGCACGCCCAGCAGCGCAATGCCCAACACCGCGCAGAAGGACATCTGAAAGCCCGCGCTGAAGATATCCAAGGGCCTTAGCAGCAGGATCAAAGCGGCGGCCAAGGCGAGCGAGGTAAGGGGATCCGCCTTGCGGCGCGCGACGCGCCCGCCCTGCACGGC
>WRGP01000190.1 GCA_009787135.1 Bacillota bacterium
GGCGGCTGCCGCCACGGGCGCGCCGAAGGCGGCCTTGGCGCCATCGGAGAACATGATCCGCTGCGTTTCCCCGCCCGCAACGCCGTCCTGCTTTATATTGTTGTTTTTTTGAAAACTTTTTACGGCCGTCAGGGTTGACGCGCCGTATTTGCCGTCCGCGCTGCCTTCATAATACCCAAGGTCCGCAAGGCGCTTCTGCATCTCCCTGACATAGGGGTTTTCATCGCCCTCCCTGAGCGGATAATACCCGCTGCGGGTCAGCTCCATAAGGTTTTCCGCCGCGACATAGCCCGTATGGCCATTATATTTTGTCTTCGTCCAACCGCCGGATGCCCCCAGCACTACGATTTCCGTTCCGCCGCTGATGGTTGCCAGCGTGTCGCTGCCGGTATGCGCCTGCTTGCGAAGACGCACATTGCAGCGCGTGACCTTAGTCCCCGCCGCTTCAGCCCAAACCGATCCCATCGCCAGAATCATCGCGATACAAAGCCCGCACACCCACACGCGTCTCATCATAGGAATAGCCCCCCCTTGGCTGGAATGAGGCTATTATAGCGTTAATTGTGTCGAATGTCAAGCATTTTTGTAATATTTTCTTCACATTTTTGTATAAATGTTAATTCTTTATGCTGTCTTTCTTAATACATCAGGGAACATTCCATTTCCTGCGTTCTGCTTGGACGACAACCACCCCACTGCCGCCCGTGCGCTGCGCGAGGACAATAAGCTTATCCAAACGGCGGCTAATCTCCAGCGCGATTTTTTTGTCGCCATGCAGATAGCTTTCTTCCATTTGTTCCCTTAACTGCCCTATACGAGCGTCAAGGTTTGTCATAATCCGCCTCCATACTATTTTTTACACCAGCATCATACAAAATTCCACCCTTAGGCGCAAGGGGGAAAATTTGTCGAATTGTGTCAGCATGCCGGCATGCCGAAGACCCGGGTATACAATTCTGCCAATTTGACAAAAATGCTATACTATTGGGAAGAGGAAGGTTGTCTATCGCGTTATATTATGGATATACATGATTTCTCTCCCTGAAACTGCAATAAATGGTTTAGAAATGCCGGAAGCAAAGATTCTTTTCCCAAAAGATGCAAGAAACGGAAAGGGTCAAGCGTTTCAATAATGGTGAGCAAAGGCGGTGTATTGGAAATGCCCGACGCGCGGGAGGCGAATACCGACCTCTTTGAGCGATTGTACAGCCAATATGCCGATGATGTGCTAAGAGTCTCCTATTTTTATTTAGGCGACCGCCAAAGGGCCGAAGATGTGTGTCAGGATGTATTTCTCCGCCTTCTTACCCGCGTGCCGGAAATACAGACGGGGCATGAAAAGGCCTGGCTCCTGAAGGTAGCGCTTAACCGCTGTCGTGACCTGTGGCGCGCCGCCTGGGTCAAGCGCGTGGTGCTCGGGTCCCCCTTTGACTGCATCCCCGCGCCGGACGACATCGACTTTCGAACGGAAAAGGCGGATCTCATGGAGGCTGTCTCCAAGTTATCCCCCTCTTTCAAAGAAGTGATCCTGCTTCATTATTACCAGGGGTTTGGTATCGCGGAGATTGCCGCCATGCTGGAACTCCCCGAAGGAACCATCTCCAGCCGCCTGTCGCGCGCGCGAAAGAAGCTGGAGTCCATGCTAAAAGGAGGTGAGAATCAATGATTGACGTGGAAATGCTGCGCCCTACCGCGGATGAAATGCTCAGCGGATTGACGGCCGGCGAGGCAATGCGAAGGCGTCTGCTCTTCCAGGCGGAAGCCATGGAGCGTTTGCCCGGGGTCGCGAACGAAATGCTGGCCGGCCTGACCGTAACGCCCGCCCTGCGTCACCGGATTCTCGTGAAGGCCAAGCGGCACAGCGTCGCGCTGGAACCCTCTTATTCTGTGCCCGCGCGCCGGGCGCATCCAGGGTTTCAACGCCTGATCCCCGCTGTGGGCATGGCGCTTGTCATGGTGCTGATGATCGGTCTCGGCGCTTTCTATGGCGGAAACGATACGCTCTTTGTGGAGAACGGGCAAGAAATGATTGCCGGTTCGGCCGGCGCGCAGCCGGGGGGCAGCGGCGTCCCGCGGTTCCGTTCCCTCTTTGCCGGGCAGGGCGCCAACCCGCCCCTCATTGGCATAAACGGCCGGTATTACCGCATGCTCAATACGCCGCTGTCCGTATCTTCCGCTTTGATTGACCGCGAGTTCGCGGACGTGGACAAATCCAGTGACGAGCCCTCGCTTCTGTCAAAGGTCGGCGTTGTTTCCAACATCGTCCCCATTGGCGCGAAGGTATACGCTATCCAGAACATTTCCACCAAGACGCTCTGCGCGGCGGAAGTTGAGGGGTCCATGCGCCTGTTCCAGCGGGTCAGTTACGCGTCTATGGGCGCGCTGGACAATGAATCCTTTGACGATACGCTGGATGTCAGCGGCCTTGTCGCGGCGCTGGAACTGTCCGGCGTTGGTGTCATCACCAACGATGTGGACGCCAATGATTTGATCTTCCTGCTAAGCGAGAACGCCATCTACACCGGCGGCGAGCTTTCCGAAAGCGATCAGGCGCTCACCATTTATCTGCAAAACGGCCTTTCCCTTCAGCTTCTCGTGCAGGAGGACGTGTTTGGCGGGTGCGGTACCTGGGTATGCCCGGAGTTCTTTACGGAGTTTGAGGCCGCGCTGGCCAGGGAGCAGGCGTAGTATACTTTTGTAAGCGAAGGGGCTGTCCCGTTGCTATTCGTTAGCGGGGCAGCCCCTTTGTTTATGAATTTGACAATCCCCTCCTCAATCGGTACAATATTACAAAAAACGGACGAGGAGGATGCCACAATGAAAGTGATCCTGCTTCAGGACGTAAAGGGAACCGGAAAAAAGGAACAAATCGTCGAGGTTTCTGACGGCTACGCGCGCAACTTTCTTATGCCGCGCAAGCTCGCCATGGAAGCGACCAGCACAGCCATGAACGCGGCCCTTCGCGCCAGGGCGGCAGAGAATCATCGCGAAAGCGTGCGGCGCCAGGAGGCGACGGACGTAGCCGGCCGCCTTCGGGGGCAAGTCATCCATCTGCGCGGCCGGGCGGGAGAAAAGGGCCGCCTGTACGGCTCCATCACCGGCCAGGAGGTTACGGACGCGCTGGAGGCTCAGTACGGCGTAAAGCTCGAAAAACGGCGCGTGGAGCTGTCCGAACCCATCCGCGCGGTGGGCGAGTATGAGGTGTCCGTTTGGCTATACGCGGGCGTGTCAGTGCTCATGCGCGTGCTGGTGGAGGCGGAACCGTAATGCAGCCCGCCGCCCTTCCCCCCAACAACCCGGACGCGGAGCGGAGCGTCCTGGGCGCCATGCTGCAGGACCCCGAGGCGGTTCTGCTGGCCTTGGAGCTGCTCGGCGACGCCGCGTTTTATCAGCCTGCTCACCGCGAGATTTTCAGCGCCATGGCGTCTCTGGCGCGCGTAGGCAGGCCTGTGGATCTGGTCACGGTAGATGAGGAATTGGGCAGGCGCGGCACGCTGGAGGGGATTGGCGGCACGCCCTATCTAATCCAGCTGACGCAATATGTGCCGACCACGGCGAACGTGCGCGCCTATATTGAAATCGTCGATGAAAAGTTCACGCTTCGGCAGTTGATCGACTGCGCCAACTATATTCTGCGTGAGAGCTATTCGCAAGAACTGCCGCTGCAATCATTGCTCGCCTCCGTGGAAAAACGCATCTTCGATATCTCCATGCGCAAGGGCGGGACGGATACGCTCGTGCATGTCCGCGAAGTGCTGACGGCCACATATGGCCAAATTGAGTATTTAGCCCAGCTCAAAGGCGCGATCGGCGGTGTGCCCACGGGCTTCGTTGATTTGGACAGGCTTCTCACCGGCCTGCACGGCGGCGAGTTCGTGCTCGTGGGCGCGCGCCCTTCCATGGGCAAGACGAGCTTCGCGATCAACGTGGCGCAGCATGCCGCGATGTACGCCGGCAAAACAGTCGCCGTTTTTTCCCTTGAGATGCCGCGCGAGCAGATCGCCATGCGCATGCTCTGCACCGCCGCCAAGGTAGACATGCAGGCCGTACGGCAGGGCGCCGTTGACGACAAGGCTTGGATGGACCTCACTACGGCGCTGGGTCCCCTGGCGGCATCCAACATGTATCTGGACGATACCGCGGGCCTCTCCCCCACGCTGCTTCGTTCCCGCTGCCGCCGCCTGATGGCCGAGCGCGGTCTGGATATGATTGTCGTTGATTACCTCCAGCTGATGACATCGGATTCACGCAGCGAAAACCGGCAAAACGAGGTCAGCGAGATTTCGCGCGCGCTCAAATCCATCGCGCTGGAACTGCATGTGCCGCTCATCGCCTGCGCCCAGCTCTCCCGCGCCAACGCCCAGCGCGCGGACAAGCGCCCCATTTTGAGCGATTTGCGCGATTCCGGGTCCATTGAGCAGGACGCGGATATCGTCCTTTTTCTGCACCGGGAGGAATACTATAACCCCGATACGCCTGATAAGAATATCGCGGAAGTTATCATCCAGAAACAACGCAACGGTCCGCTGGGCACCGTAAAGCTGGCATGGCTTGGCAAATATACGGAGTTTCGGAACCTTACCACGCGCCCTACGGCATAGTCCCACAAATTTCTATACGATTTGCCACTGGCTTTTGGCGAAAAAATCCTCTATACTATACGCATGTGCATGCAAAAAAGAACACTCCGGCGCTTCCTTGCCGTTGCGCTGCTGATCATGTATATATGCCCCCTGAAAACCCTCGCGGAAGCAGCGCCGCGATACCGCGCGCTGCTCATCGCCTGCGATACTTTTCCTTCCACCGGGAATATGGCGCCCATTGGGCAAAACAACCTCTCAATGATGGAAATCATTCTGGAAAAGGATACCCGCGGCTATGAAGTCACGGCCAAATATGAGAGCATCGTCAGCCTCGGGACGCTGGAGGCGGCGATCCAGGAGGTTTTCGGCGGCGCGACGGAAAATGATGTCTCCCTGCTTTATTTCTACACGCACGGGCTGTTTGACTCCACTTTCAACAACCCGGAGGGCCAGTTGCTCTTTTCCGACGGCGAAGTGGAGGAAGCGGTCTCGGCACAGCAGCTGGACGCCATCTTGGAACCCATCAGCGGCACAAAGGTGTTGCTCGTGGACGCCTGCAACTCCGGCGCGCTCATCGGCAAAGGCGTCTCCCCCAGCGTTGGGTCCGCGCGCGTGGCGCGCGCGTTTGAAACGGACGACTACAGGGTGCTCACCTCCTCCGGCGCCAGCGAGCCGTCCTGGTATTGGTTTGCCTCCATCGACACCGTGCCGCCGGGCAGCTCCTATTTCACCACGGCCCTGGCCATGGGCGCGGGCCTGTTGGGCATATACCCCGCTGATACAAACCACAACGGCGTGATCACCATGGCCGAGATGTACCTCTACCTGTGGAACAACCAGGCCAGCTCCGTGGCGCAGATGTTTCCGCAGGAAAATGATTTTCCCCTTTTTGTCTATGACAGGCCCTTGTCGGGCGACAATGAACTCGGCGCACTCACGTTATTTACGTTCCAGAACATCGTGCTGGACGCGGGGCATCCTGTGCTGACCATGGCCTATACCGTTACCCAGCCCACACATGTCTCCTACCGCGTTACCTGGCTGCGCGATGGAATCTGGGACTGGGCTTCAGCCGTTACCTTGCCGCATGAGACGTTATTCCCTCATGAGACCAATCAATACGGGGCCATCCAGCCGGGCCGAAAAACAGTTTCGCTGAACCTTGGCGACATCCTGCCGGAGGATTGGACCTACGCGATGATCCATATCATGACTGTCGCGGACGGCAGCACCAGCAGCGACCCGTTCATCTATGCCGCCCGCGTGCTGTCCGCACGCCAGACGGAGGGCGATCCCGCGCTTTCTCTTCGCATCCCTTCCACGTGGAACCGCTCGTTCAAGCGCGAGTTGGAGGTATTCATCGGGCACGCGCTGCCCGTTAGCCTGTCGGTCACCATTGAGAATGAAGTGGGCAAGGTCGTCAAGCGCCTTGCCGTCAGCCAGCGGACGCACCCTCAGGCGCTAAAGCCGGACGGCAGCCTTTTGTATTGGAACGGCCTTGATGAAAGCGGCCAGCCGGTGCCGCCGGGCAGGTATCTGGTAAAAGCTTCCGGCCGGCCGGGTGCGCGGATATATACCGCCGAGGCTATGCTTACAATTCAGTAACCGGCTCAGCCGCCGCCATTCGCGTCCGAGGGGGGTTGCTTGCCGCAAGCGAATACAAAGTATCCCGTTTCCCTTCTTTCACGCGCGCATCGCGCATACCCTTCATCGAGGAGGCGATGCGCATGTCCCAATCACGTACGAGGGTTCGATCGGTTTCTGTCCGCAATCGCGCGCCCCTGGCGCACGTTCAGGAAAGCCGCCGCCACGTGGACCCTTTGCCAAGCCAAACGCAACCACCGCAAGAGGACATCACCAAATCCCTTAGCTTTGGCGAGCGCATGCTGCGCAATACCGCCATATGTGTCGCGCTGCTGCTCACCGTGCTGGCGTTTCAAAGCGTACAGGCGCCCGGCGTCACGGGCGTTACCAACTTTCTGTCACAGGTCGTGTCCATGGACATGTCAGAGAGCCTGGGCAGTTTGAAGTTCGTCTCCAACCTCGTGCCTGAAAGCGTTCAGGTGCTCTGGAACCTGGGCGCTGAAAAGCACGCCGTGCCCTCGGCCGCACAGGTCGTTCATACCTTTAGCAGCCAGGAGCCATGGATTGGCTACGCTTCGGGCGAGGCGCGGGCCAGCGCGGCAGGCGAAGTGATGAGCCTGGCGGTTGACGCGGCCGGACGTTCTTCTGTGCGCATCCGCCATGCCAGCGGCATGGAGAGCCTCTACGGCAACCTGCTGCGGGTGTCCGTTCGGGAGGGTGATTGGGTGGAGGCGGGCGATGTGATCGGCGCGGCCAAGATCCTTACCTACGAGCTGCGCGGCGAAGGGCGTCCCATGGATCCCGCGCCCTACCTGCGATGATTCCACTGGGGGTATTGCTTGGCGTGCCCCTGCGCATGCATGTGGCCTTCCCGGTGATGATGGCCGCGCTCCTATGGCATGGGCAGGCCCGCGCTCTGCTTATGATGCTGGCGGCGCTGTCCTTGCACGAGGCGGGGCACGCGTTGGCGGCGCGCGCGGCCGGGCAGCGGTTTGAGTGCATTGAGCTGATGCCCTTTGGCGGTGTCGCGCGGATGGATACCACCCTTGCTCTGCGGCCCGCTGAGGAAATATGCATCGCTTTGGCGGGGCCGTTTGCCAGCCTGCTTTTCTGCCTCCTCACGGCGGCCGGCAAATGGACGGGCTACGCGGCGCAGGATTTTTTACGGTCCAACCTGTCTTTGGCGCTCATCAACCTCCTGCCCGCCTTGCCGCTGGACGGCGGCAGAGCGCTCCGCGCCGCGCTCACGGCGCGGCTGGGCCGCGCTCACGCCACAAAGCTGTTTGTGCGCGTGGGCGTCGCGCTGGGCGTACTGATATTGGCGCTGGGTGTTTGGGCTGCCGCGGCCGGCGTAGTCAATCCGCTGCTGTTTCTCATGGGCGCATACCTTGCCTATGCCGCGCTCAAAGAAAAAGAGACCCTTGCCGCCGCCTGCGTGGAGGCGCTGCACGGGCGCGCCGCGCGGCTCGCGCGGGAGGGCATGCTGCCCGTCCGCTGGCTGGCCGTGGAAAAGGACGCGCCGCCCGAAAGGCTTGCCGCGCGGCTCACCGCGGGCACGTATCACCTGTTTGTTTTGGTGGACGGCAGCCTGGGCCGCGTGGGAACGATGGATGAGGGCGAGGTGCTGCGGCAGGTGTTGACCAAACGGATTGGGCCGGGGATGTAGAAGCCGTCTGGGGGCGCTGCCCCTTGGATCCCTGCCGGGGGCTAGCCTCCCGGACTCCTTTCTTTGCCTCACGGCAAAGGAAGGGTGTATTGGGGTATAGAATCGTTCCCTTACAAATACCGCTTCGTCTCAGTCATCTCCGGCCAATACCGCTTGGGCATGTGGGTCATGCGGCACTTTGGGTTATAGCGCGCCTCAATCGCCACCGTTTCATAGAGCGCTTTCCATAGCGCCTGATAGCGCGTTTCCGTCTCCGAAACCTCCCCCGCCTCAAACGACGCCACCCGCACAATCTCCCCTCTGCCCCGCTGGTACAAAAGCGCCGCGCCGTGCGTTTTATCATAGATCATGAAATCCTCTCCGGGATACCGCTCCATAAAATGCTCCGCGAGAAATGGCAAAACAAAGTTCTTTGGCCGGATCGTGGCGGCCAGCTTGCCGTCTATATCGGCAAATCGGACAAAGCCCGTGAAGAGATGCGCCTCATTCAAAAGCTGCCGCTCCGCCTTGAGCAGCGGGGCAACCTCCGGGTGGTCCGGCCTGTCCAGCGTCCTCGGTCCCTCCTGAAACGAACGCAGCAAAAAGCGCAGGATCTTTATCTCTTTGTGTTCAAGGCAGCTAAGGAACACGGTTTCCACCAGTTCCCGGGTGCGGAGGGTCAGCTTCTTTTCCATCGCGCCGCGAACCTTGCGCGCCTTTTCCTGATCCGTCTGCACAGCGCGTTTGGCCAGCAGCGTGGGCTGCGCCTCCTCTTGCGGCCATATATCCAGTGGAAGCTGGCGCAGGTATACGCTCTCGTGCACGCAGGTATAGAGCCCCTCCAGCCCCCCGTCATAGAGGTATACGAGGTCGCACGGCTCCGCTAAAGGCTTGCCGCCAGGCATTTCACCGCCTCCTCTACCGCGTGAACGACATCCGGCGCGTCCCCCGCGGAGGGCAGCGCCAATTGATCCTCAGACGTTCCAAACAGCGATACCTGCTCGGCGCCAAAGGCAAAAACACCCGGATCGATCAGGCTGCGGATGGTCGTTTCCCGCCCCGTACGCAGGCCGGCCGGCAAATCCGCCGCGCAGATGAAATGCTGGGCGCGCTTGAGGACCACGCCGATTCGCTTGAGCCCATCCAGGGTAAGCCTGCCGTTTCGCCGCGCGACGACAATGCGCTCGGCGCTCTTGGGGCCAATGCCCGGCACCCTCAGCAGCATCTCCAGCGGCGCGGTATTAACATCCACGGGAAAGAGATGATAGTGATTCACCGCCCAGTTGCATTTGGGATCCATATATGGGTTGAGGGTAGGGTTCTGCTCGCTGAGGATCTCCTCCACGCCAAAGCGATACTGCCGGAGGAGAAAATCCGCCTGATACAGCCGATGCTCCCGGAGCAGCGGCGGCTTGGACGCGGCGGCGGGCAGCAGGCTATTCTCCGCCACCGGGATATACGCGGAATAGAACACGCGCTTGAGCTGGTACTTCTCATAGAGGCCGGATGCCAGCCGCATGATCTGATAATCGCTGTCCGGCGTGGCGCCGATGATCATCTGCGTGGCTTGGCCGGCGGGCGCAAAGCGCGGCGCGCCCCGGTAGAGTGCCAGCTCGTTTTTGCTTTGAAGGTGCCCCTCCCTGATCTGCCCCATGGGGTCAAGGATGCTCTTTCGCGTTTTATCGGGCGCCAGCCGCGTAAGGCTTTCTTCGCTGGGCAGCTCAATGTTCACGCTCAGCCTGTCCACAACCATTCCAAGCCTGCTGATGAGCGCCGCAGAGGCGCCGGGGATGGCTTTCGCGTGGATATAGCCCCAGAAATTATGCTCATACCGCAGCAGCTCAATGGCCTTGATCATCCTTTCCGTCGTATAATCCGGGCTGCGCAGCACCGCGCTGGAGAGGAACAGGCCTTCAATATAGTTGCGGCGGTAAAACTGGATCGTAAGCTCCGCCAATTCCGCTGGCGTAAAGGCGGTTCTTTGAATATCGTTGCTGACACGGCTGACGCAGTACTTGCAATCATACACGCACGCGTTGCTCATCAGCACCTTAAGCAGCGACAGGCACCGGCCGTCCGCGGTGAAGGTGTGGCATATGCCCGCGGGCGCGGTGCTTCCAAGCCCCTTGCCGCCCCGTTTGGGCGCGCCGGAGGACGTGCACGCCACATCGTATTTGGCGCTGTCCGCCAAAATTGTCAGCTTCTCCGCCAGATCCATTACAACACCCGCTTTCACAAGCAGCAAACATTTGTTCTTATTATATGCGATAAACAGGGGTTTGTAAAGCACTATTTTTTCACTTGATCAGGGTGGGCACGAGAATGGTTACAGGCGCTAAGGAAGTATCCTTACACCGAGGCGGCATGGCGGATTGCTATACCGCTTTAGTGTTTCTTGCGATCAGGTTCTTTCGAATCCTTTGGAATCTCTTTTATCGCATCGAAAAATACTATTTGGGAAATCTTCCAAATCATAAATCTGCTCAATAGGATTCATTTCCGGGGTGGCAGGCGGAAGGAAGATCAAATGAATGTTCTCAGGAACCACAAGCACTCTGGCTTTG
>WRGP01000191.1 GCA_009787135.1 Bacillota bacterium
GCAGAGAAAAAAGGCAATCTATGGCTTGTTCCGGCTAACGCAGAAAAGCCGCAGGACGGCAGGAGAAAAGAATCTGACGGGAGGGCTGACTGATGCCGAGAATATTTTTAGTCGAGGACGATAGGGCAATCGCCAAAAATCTAACGCTTTTACTTCGCTCGGAGGGATTCACCGTTACTCATGCGGCAACACAAAAAGAAGCACTTGACGCACTTAATGAGGGGAAATTTGACTTAGGTTTGATAGATGTTTCCCTGCCCGACGGAAACGGTTTTGCCGTTTGTACGGCGGTCAAATCACAGACAGCTATTCCCGTTATTTTTCTCACAGCTTCCAGTGATGAAGCGAGTGTTGTTACCGGGCTGAACATGGGCGCGGACGATTATATTACAAAACCCTTTCGCCCTATGGAACTGATTGCGCGGATTAAAGCGGCTTTACGCAAGAGCGGCCACGCGCCGTCCACCTTTGAAATTGCCTCCCTGCACGTTGACACGACAAGCGGCAATGTGCAGAAACAAGGCAAAGAGATTTTTCTTTCGGCGTTGGAATACCGTCTGTTGCTTGTCTTTTTGAACAATCAAGGAATTATTATAACCAGGAACAAGCTGCTTGACGAGCTATGGGACGTAGCGGGTGAATTTGTCAATGATAACACCTTAACCGTTTATATCAAGCGGCTACGGGAAAAGATTGAGGACGACCCGGCTAATCCGCAAATCATTCTGACCGTTCGCGGTATGGGTTATAAATTGGGAGGGTAAAATGTTTCGGAATAAAGAATTTCGGTGGTTTGCCATTTTGTTTTTTGCGCTTGCCATTGTTGTGGCCGTGGTTGGCTTTATCATAAACCCGGCGGCGGGAATCCTTGCGCTTATTTCCTCCGCTGTTTTCGGGGCGGCGTTTTTCATATTTACCAAAGCAAGATACCGCAACCTTGCGCGGATTTCTAAGCAAATTGACCTTGTGCTTCACAACGCGGAGCATTTAGAATTTGGTGAGGTTGCCGAGGGTGAGCTTTCTATTCTGCACAGCGAAATTACAAAGATGACTTTGCGTATTCGGGAGCAAAATGATACGCTGAAAAAAGACAAACAATATTTGGCCGATTCACTGGTCGATATTGCACATCAATTACGCACTCCGCTTACCTCCGCAAATCTTATCCTTTCATTTTTGGCAAAGAACCCGGACGAAAAAGAGCGGCAAGCCTTTGTCCGGGAATTAGAGGGTTTGCTTGTTCAAATGGATTGGCTGATTACCTCCCTGCTGAAAATCTCCCGTTTGGACGCGGGGGTTGTGGAATTTCAAAATGAACCGATAAAGGTTTACGACTTAATTCAATCGTCCTTGCGCCCTCTGTCTATTTCATTGGAGCTTCGCGGCATTGATACGGTAATTGATATACCGAATACCGCAAATATACAAGGTGATTCGGGCTGGCTCTCGGAAGCAATTCAAAATATCATAAAGAATTGCATGGAAAGCATAAGCGAAAACGGAAAAATCAAAATTGCCTGTGCTGATAATCCCTTGTATACGGAGCTTGTTATCCATGACAGCGGCGCGGGCTTTTCGGATGAGGATTTACCGCATTTGTTTAACCGCTTCCGCAGGGGGAAAAGCGCCAACGCAAGCGGCTACGGTATAGGGCTTGCGCTCTGTAAAATGATTGTTGTCCGGCAAGGCGGTGCTATTACCGCAAAAAATCATCCGCAGGGCGGCGCGGTGTTTGCTATGCGTTTCCCCAAAGTGACGAATCAGTCACTTAAAAGTCACCGGGATGTCACTTGAAAATGCTATCCTAAATAAGTAACCAAGGGTTACTTTGCGTACACAGACATGAAAAGGCGGTTGATTCTTATGGAACTTTTAAAAATTGAAAAGCTGTGCAAAATTTACGGCAAAGGCGAAAATCAAGTTGTCGCGCTCGACAACGTATCGCTGACGGTGGAAAAGGGGGACTTTGTGGCGATTATCGGGTCAAGCGGCTCCGGTAAATCCACCCTGCTTCACATTATCGGCGGCGTTGACGTGCCGACAAGCGGAAAGGTGTATCTTGACGGGCAGGACGTTTACGCCCAAAACAGCGAAAAGCTGGCAATATTCCGCAGACGGCAGGTGGGGCTGATTTATCAGTTTTACAATCTTATCCCGACCTTAAACGTGGTGGAAAACATCACACTCCCTGTACTGATGGATAAACGGGAGGTAAACAAGGAACGGTTAGAAGAATTGTTGAATTTGCTTGGTCTGTCTAACCGCCGTAACCATTTGCCCAATCAGCTTTCGGGCGGTCAGCAACAAAGGGTGTCTATTGGCCGTGCGCTGATGAATGCCCCGGCTGTTATGCTGGCCGACGAGCCTACCGGCAATCTTGACAGCCAAAACGGGCAGGACATTATCAATCTGATGAAACTTAGCAATAAAAAATACGGGCAAACCCTCATTATCGTTACCCATGATGATAATATAGCGTTACAGGCAAACCGCATTATCGGCATTTCGGACGGCAGAATTTCGCGTGACGAGAGAGTGGGGTAACTGCCATGAATATTTTTAATAAAGTTACCTTGCAAGGCTTAAAGAAAAACCGCACCCGGACGATTGTAACCATTATCGGCGTGATTCTGTCTGTTGCCATGATTACAGCGGTCACAACATTTATCGCTTCTTTGCAAAACAACCTTATTCAAGGGCAAATCGAACATGGCGGCGACTGGCAAGTAAAATTTATGGATGTTGATTCTGCTTTTGCGCAAAAGGTAACTGCGGACGATGAGGTGAGAGTAGCTTCCATTATACAGGATATCGGCTATGCGGAGCTTGGCGGAGGGCAAAACCCACATAAGCCTTACCTCTATTATATCATGGGATTGAATGACACGGCCTTCGATTCAATGTCAGTCCATTTAACAGAGGGAAGATTGCCGGGGAATAGTAATGAAATACTAATCCCGGAACACGTCTTGTCAAATGGCGGTGCAGCCTATAAAATCGGGGACACGCTTACTTTGCCTGTCGTTGAACGTCTGATTGAGAGGCAAAAAGCAGGGCAAAACACACCGTTTCAAGACGGTGACGGAGTGGAATACGCGAATGAAACTTTTACAGCCGGTGAACCAAAAAACTATACAGTCGTGGGGATTTGTGAACGTCCTGGTTTTGAGGATTATGCTGCGCCGGGATATACTGTTATAACAAAGGTTGATGAAAAAGCGTTAAGCGGCAATGGCTCATTTGAGGTGCTTGTATCCTTGAAAAATCCGCGCAATGTTTATGACTACGCTGAAAAAACAGGTGCGGCGTTGGCGACAAGCGAAACCCCGGACGGTGCTTCTTCTTATGTGTTCAACCGTGAACTCTTGCGTTATTACGGCGTTTCAACGAATGACAATTTTAACGCGGTCTTATATTCTCTTGGCGGGATTTTGATTGCGCTCATCATGATAGGCTCCATTCTGTTGATTCATAACTCGTTTGCTATCTCTGTCAGCGAACGCGCACGGCAATTCGGTATTCTTTCTTCTGTAGGCGCGACAAAAAAACAGCTTCGAAAATCTGTGCTGTTTGAGGGAGCTTTTATCGGGCTTATCGGCATACCTTTAGGGCTTCTTGCGGGTGTGGGCGGTATCGGTATTACGCTCAAATTGCTCGGCAGCTTGTTGAAATCCATGTTTATGAGCAATTCCGGCTTTTCGCTGACAGTGTCCTTACCCGCTATGGTTATCGCGGCAACGGTA
Source organism: Bacillota bacterium (assembly GCA_009787135.1). Classification (GTDB taxonomy): domain Bacteria; phylum Bacillota; class Clostridia; order Christensenellales; family Aristaeellaceae; genus Avichristensenella. The sequence goes on from WRGP01000191.1 coordinate 3,744, forward strand.
GGCATTTTAACGATTTTAACTTCCGCTTATATTCCGGCAAGAAAGGCAGTCAAAAAATCGGTTATAGAAACTATTCGTCAAGCCGATGATATTAAGATAAAGGCGAAAACAGTCAAAAGCTCTAAAATTGTGGGGACGCTCTTTGGCTTGGAGGGTACACTTGCGCTAAAAAATTTCAAACGCAATAAAAAGCGTTATCGCAGTACGGTTATTTCCCTTTTTGTCAGCGTGGTACTCTTTATCGCCGCGAGTGCGTTTGGGATGTATCTCACACAAGGAACGGAAATGACGATGTTCAATGCGGACTGTGATATTTCGTTTTCCGCGTCACAAGGTACTTGGCATTTGGAGGACGAACAGCTCTTGCCGTTATATGACCGCATGAAAACGGCAAGCGGCGTTTACAGAGGTGCTTATTTGAATTATTTGAATTGCTCCGCTCCCGTTAAAAAGAGCGTTTTTACTGAACGCTATCTTGAATTTTTGCCTAATATAAGCAATGTCCGCGATGACGCGACTTGTTATCTCAGCATTGATTTCATTGATGATGCCACATATCAGCGATACCTTGATTCCTTGGGGCTTTCACCCGAAGAGTATGGTATATCGCACGGGAAACTAATAGCGGTAGCTAAGTATACAGGCTATGATTCGGGGCTTCAGCGTACCATCAATATAGATGTTTTTAATGAAAAGTCAATAACGCTTGAGGTAGCAGCGGGTTCAGCTTTGGAGCAATGGGATTATAGCCCCTCTCAAAAACTTTCTTTGACGATTGTTGAAACCATTCCGGAGGGATTTGGTGAAAAGGCATTTGGGGTTGACGCTTTCGCACCATACAGCGATATAGCCAAATTCCAAGCTCCGAAAGAAGCGTTTAACGGTTTGAGCATGACTTTTTCATCGAACGACCCTATGAAATCAGCCGCTGAAATGGAAATCATGATGAAAGACGCGGGGATTGTTTCGGGCTACAATTTATTCAATGCGGCAGAAGAATTGGCGCAAACCCGTAACATTCTTTTAATCATGAGTATTTTTACCTATGGCTTTGTCATTTTGATTTCGCTGATTACGATTGCCAATGTGTTTAACACAGTTTCCACAAGTATCAATCTGCGTAGGCGTGAGTTTGCCATGCTGCGTTCTGTTGGATTAAATAATCGCGGCTTTAACAAAATGATGAACTTTGAGTGTCTTTTCTACGGGCTTAAAGCGTTGCTGTACGGTTTGCCCATATCTGCCGCTATAACCTACTTGATTTATAAAGCAATTTTAAATGGCGTTGATGTTTCTTTTACGCTACCGTGGAACAGCATAGCAATCAGCATATTCAGCGTATTTTTCGTGGTGTTCGTTACCATGATGTATGCAGTGGGTAAAATCAAAAAGGCAAACGTGATTGACGGATTGCGGGACGAAATAGCTTAATGTTTCAAAATCCTATTAAGACGAAAAGGGGCGAATGCCGTGCAGAACAACTCTGACCGCTTAGCCCGCATATGGAATACCCCCGGCTGTGCCGGGGGATTATTATTCTTAAATATAACGTTTCAATTCTCAATCAGAGAGGCTGAGGAGGCAGCGCCCCCCTAGCGTCCCCGTACCTCACGGATGCACCAAACTCCCAAGTCTCTCCCCCGCCGCCACGCGCAAAATATTCTCCGGATCATGCAGTCCAAACACATGCACCGCGGGCACATCATTTTCGTTGCAGATGGTAAACGCCGCGGTGTCCATCACGCGAAGCCCCCTGCGCCGCGCCTCGTCATAGGTCACGTCAGCCAGAAAGGAGGCGTTGGGGTTCACATTGGGATCATCATCATAAACGCCGTCCACACTCTTGGCCAGCAGGATCGCGTCCGCGCCGATCTCCACCGCCCGGAGAGCAGCCGCCGTATCCGTGGAAAAAAACGGGTTGCCCGTGCCGCAGGCAAAGAGCACGATGCGCCCCTTCTCCAAATGGCGCACCGCCCGGCGGCGGATGTACGGCTCCGCGAAGCGCGTCATTTCCACCGCGCTGAGCACCCGTGTTTCCACGCCCGCGCGCTCGATGGCGTCCTGCATGGCCAACGAATTGATTGCCGTGCCCAGCATGCCCATATGGTCCGCAGTGACCGCATCCATGTTCGCGGCCGGTCCCATGCGGCCCCGCCAGATGTTGCCGCCCCCCAGCACCAGCGCGATTTCCACGCCCATACGCGCCACGGCCACGATCACCTCCGCGACCCGGTTGATCTTTTCAAAGTCAAACAAAACGCCATTTTCGCCCAGCGCCTCGCCCGAGAGCTTGATTAGAACCCGCTTGTACATGCGCTTCCCCCACCCCTTTCTTCATACGAAAAAGGGGCTGCCAAGCCAACGAACCGTTAGCACGACAGTCCCCTGCGGACCATACTCCCCATTTCAATCCCCTCACAGCCCCAAAAGGCTTTTCTTTGCTTCTTTCTTTTCCCCTGATAAAGAAAGAAGACGTCTTCCTCACGTCCCCTTACCCTTCGCCCATACCTCAAAGCCCCGCCTTACGCGTCTGCTCGGCGATTTCCTCGGCGAAATTATCCTTTCGCTTCTCAATGCCCTCCCCGCGCTCAAAGCGGGTAAACCGGCGAATCGAGATCTTCTCGCCAATGGCCACGGTCGCGTCGGAAATCAGATCCTTGATAGACTTATCCGGATCTTTGACAAAGGGCTGCTCCATCAGACAGACTTCTTTATAATACTTCTCAATGCGGCCCTCCACCATGCGCTCCACGATCTGCTCGGGCTTGCCCTCGTTGAGCGCCTGCGCGCGGAGAATTTCCTTCTCTTTCTCCAAGTTCCCCGTGGGAACCTCCTCGCGCACGAGAAACTCCGGCTTGGCCGCGGCGATATGCATGGCGATATCATGCACAAGGCTTTTAAAATTATCCGTCTTGGCTACAAAGTCCGTCTCACAGTTAACCTCAAGCAGCACGCCGATCTTTCCGCCCATATGAATGTAGGAATCCACCAGGCCCTCCGCCGCGATGCGCCCGGCTTTCTTGGCCGCCGCCGCAAGGCCCTTCTCGCGAAGAATCTCAATGGATTTTTCAACGTTTCCATCCGACTCCACCAGAGCGTTTTTACAATCCATCATGCCAGCGCCTGTGCGCTCGCGAAGCTCTTTCACCATTGCCGTGGTAACTGCCATGGACAAAACCTCCCTGATTCATTCTATCTATACTGAAGCCCCGAGGATTATCAAGGAGCCGCAGCCCTTGATTGCAATCCAGCATCGGCGGCTTTTCCGCCGAACGGATGAAAATTCCAGAAGAATTTCATCCTCGCATCATCCCTGCCCGGAAATTCCGCGGAATTCCTGGGCAGGGCTTTCCTATCCCCTTCCGCCGCACAAACCTCAGTGCATGCGGTTAGATTTATGCGGTTACTTCTTCCTCGTCCGCCACGGCTTCTTCCATCTGTTCACCCTGCTTGCCTTCCAGCACGGCGTCGGCCATTTTGCCGGCAATCAGCTTTACGGCGCGAATCGCGTCGTCATTGCCGGGAATTACATAATCAATTTCATCCGGATCGCAGTTGGTGTCCACAATGCCCACGACCGGAATGCCGAGAATGCGGGCTTCCGCCACGGCGATGTGTTCCTTGCGCGGGTCCACGACGAACAGCGCGCCCGGCAGCTTCTTCATTTCGCGGATGCCGCCCAGGTTCGCCTCCAGCTTTTCACGTTCGTGCTGCAGCTTGATAACTTCCTTCTTGGGCAGCAGGTCAAACTGGCCGGACGCCTCCATCTGGTCGATGCGGCTTAAGCGGTCCACCCGGGTGCGGATGGTCTTGAAATTGGTCAGCATGCCGCCAAGCCAGCGGTTGTTCACAAAGAACATGTTGCAGCGCTTGGCTTCTTGCTCAATGGATTCCTGCGCCTGCTTCTTGGTGCCCACAAACAGAACCGACTTGCCCTCCATCGCCACATCGCGGATGAACATGTACGCCTCGTCGATCTTGCGGACGGTCTTTTGCAGGTCAATGATATAAATGCCGTTCCGCTCGGTAAAGATGTACGGCGCCATCTTGGGGTTCCAGCGGCGCGTCTGATGGCCAAAGTGTACGCCCGCCTCCAGCAGCTGTTTCATGGAAATGACTGCCATGAATTTCCCTCCTTGTTTTTTCCACCTTCCGCGTCATTCCGGCAAGGCACCGCGCGATGTGCGCCCGGCACGCCCCCGCCAGTCGGCAAAAGTGCGTTTTCTGAGGTAGTATAGCACAGGCCTTGCGGCTGCGCAAGTATATTTCCGCAAGACCTGCAAGGCTATAGGGCAATCGCCTATTAAAATAAAGAGAAATCGAACCAAACATGGCACTTGGCACTATTTCACCCGCTCATATTCGGAAAGCTCCCGCCGCCATTCCTCCGTAAACTCTTCTAACACCAGACCAGACGTCGTCATATACGCGGCGGCCAGGACTCCCACGTAGCGCAGGTGCCATGGTTCGTAGGAAATGCCCGTGATTTCCTCTTTTCCCTTAGGATAGCGGAGGATAAATCCATACCGCGCGCAGTTATCCGCAAGCCACTTCCCTTCTTTTGTATCCCCAAAGGATGTTCGAAAGCCATCCCGATAGGCCCAGCCCACCACATCCGCCGCCAGGCCTGACTGGTGCTCCGACGCGCCGGCCCGCTGTACAACGCCATCGTCCCGGCCCAGCTTTTTCACGCGGTTATAGTGCTGAATCTCCTGCGCGCGAAAGTCTCGGTACGCGGAACCCACATAGAGCTTGACGCCTTCCGCCCGCGCGCCCGCAAAAAGCGCGGCCAGCGCGTCCGCCGCGATGGCGCGAAGCCTATAATCGCCCTTTTTCGTCGCCGGCACCGCAACGCTGACCAGCGTGTACATGTCCAGGCTTTGGTCAGGGTACGCTTTGTCCAGCGGATTGTCCCTGTTGATCAGGCGCAGAACATCATCGGGATCCTTCAGCACGCAGAGCGGTACCGGGTAAACCCACTCCACTTGCCCAACGCCGCCCACGCCGTCCGCAAAAATCAGTTCCGCACGGCAAAAAGAAGCGGAAAGCAGTCCCGCCAGCAGCGCCATACATACGTATTTTTTCATAGTAATCACGTTTTCTGTATTTTTTTTAAAATTCCTGCCGAATTTCGTTGACAAACTCACCCAAGTATGCTTTACTGTCCATACGCCGGGGCAGAGAAATAGAGAGCCAAGACGATGGGCCCTTCCGAAGGGTTTATTGTTATGGCTCTATTTAGGTGAAAGGGGCGGTTCCATGCGGGTAGACGTGCTGGTAATCGGCGGAGGCGTGGTTGGGTGTGCCATTGCCCGACAGCTTTCGTCCGCAAAGATCAAAATAGCGCTTGCGGAGGCGCGCGAAGACGTTTCGACGGGCGCCTCAATGGCCAACAGCGGAATCGTGCACGCGGGGTATGACGCTACGCCGGGCAGCCTTATGGCAAGGATGAACGTACGGGGCAATGCCCTGTACGATACATGGTGTCAGGCGCTGGAGGTACCTCTCTCTCGCGTCGGCTCGCTTGTGATCGCCTTTTCCAAAGAGGAGGAAGAAACGCTTCAACACCTCCTGCGGCAAGGCGAAGCAAACGGCGTGCCGGATCTTTCAATTGTGACAGGGGATGAAGCCCGGCGGCTGGAGCCGATGCTTTCAAATGACGTGACAGCCGCGCTCTACGCCGGAACGGGCGCCATTACATGCCCCTATCAATTTACGATAGCCTGTTATGAAAACGCCGTGCGAAACGGCGTGCGGGCTTTCCTGAACGCGCCCGTTACCGCTTTGCAAAAAACGCGGGAGGGGTTTACCGCGCAGTGCGGGCCGCACGCGATCGAGGCCGGCTATGTCGTCAACGCCGCCGGTCTTTTCGCGGACGACATCGCGGCCATGGTGGGCGACTTTGGCTTTACAATCCGCCCGCGAAAGGGCGAATACATGCTGTTCGACCGCGCCGCCAGCACGCTTTCCCGCGTCCTCTTTCAAACGCCTACCAAGATGGGCAAAGGCGTGCTCGTCAGCCCGACGGTGGACGGCAACGCGTACGCGGGACCTACCGCGCTCGATCAGGACGAGCGCACGGACAGGCAAACCACGGCGGACGGCATGGCCGAAATCCGCGCGCTCTCGCTCAAATCCGTACCCGCGCTGGACCTGCGCGCGGTGATCACCGCCTTTGCCGGGGTGCGCGCAATGCCATCCACAGGCGATTTCATCCTGCGGCCCAGCGAGGCCGCGCCGCGCATGATCCACGCCGCGGGCATCTGTTCCCCCGGCCTGAGCAGCGCGCCCGCCATCGCGGAATATGTGGCCGCGCTGCTCAAGGACGCCGGGCTGGCGCTGCCCGCAAACGAAGATTTTGACCCCCACCGCCCCGCCATTCGCCGGTTTGCCGAAATGACCAACGAAGAGAGGGCGGAGGCGATCCGCCAAAATTCTCTTTATGGCCGCGTGATCTGCCGCTGCGAGACGATCACCGAGGCGGAAATTGTGGAGGCCGTGCGCCGTGGCGGCCATACCCTTGACGGCGTGAAACGCCGCACCCGCGCCGGCATGGGGCGCTGCCAGGGCGGATTTTGCTCTCCCCGCGTCATGGAAATTATCAGCCGTGAGAAGGGCATCCCGATGACGGACATCACCAAGTTTGGTGGCGGATCAAGGCTGCTCATAGGCAAGCTAAAGGAGGTGCGGTAAGTGACGTACGCGGTAGACGTGGCCATCCTCGGCGGCGGGCCGGCGGGACTGGCTGCGGCGC
>WRGP01000192.1 GCA_009787135.1 Bacillota bacterium
CTGCTCCATGGAGAATTTCGACCCGGTGGGTGTGCATACGGGCGACAGCATCGTCATAGCCCCCGCCGTTACGCTGGCCGACAGGGAGTATCAAATGCTGCGCTCGGCGGCTTTGGATATCATCAAGGCGCTGGGCGTTGAGGGCGGCTGCAACTGCCAGTTCGCGCTGCACCCGCATAGCTTCGAATACGCCGTCATTGAGGTCAACCCGCGTGTTTCGCGCTCCTCGGCGCTGGCCAGCAAGGCGACGGGATACCCCATCGCAAAGGTGGCGGCCAAGATCGCCCTGGGATATACGCTCGATGAAATCATAAACGCCGTCACCGGCACCACCTTCGCGGCGTTTGAGCCGGCCCTTGACTATGTGGCGGTCAAATTTCCCAAATGGCCGTTCGATAAATTTGTGTACGCCCAAAAGAATCTGGGAACGCAAATGAAAGCGACCGGCGAGGTCATGGCCATAGCGGATAGCTTTGAGGAAGCCCTTCTCAAAGCGGTACGGGGCGCTGAGATTGGACTGGCCAGCCTCAACCTGCCCCGCCTGTCGGCAAAGACAGACGATGAAATCCGCGGGCTTCTCTATACCGTAACCGACGAGCGCCTGTTTGTGCTCTACGAGGCAATCAAGCGCGGCGTCAGCGTGGATGAGCTGCATCTGATCACCAAGGTGGACCGCTGGTTTTTATATGGCCTTGCAAACATCGCGAACGGCGATATCCCCGCAAAGCCGCTTGTCTATAAGATGGTCGATACCTGCGGCGGCGAATTTGAGGCAAAAACGCCGTATTTCTATTCGATTCAGGACGGCAGGGAGAACGAAGCGCTGCCCTTCGTTCAAAAAAATGATAAGCCGCGGGTCGTCGTTTTGGGCAGCGGCCCGATCCGCATCGGCCAGGGTATCGAGTTTGACTACGCCTGCGTGCATTGCGTATGGACGCTGAAAAACCTGGGTTATGAGGTCATTGTGATCAACAACAACCCTGAAACCGTATCAACCGATTTTGATACCGCCGACAGGCTGTATTTTGAGCCGCTGTGTACGGACGATGTGATGAGCATAATCGAAATGGAAAAACCACTCGGCGTCATCGTGGCCTTCGGCGGCGGCACGGCCATCAAGCTGACCCAAAAGCTGCACGAGCGCGGTACCCATATCATCGGTACGTCGGCGGACAGCATTGATATCTGTGAGGATAGAGAGCGTTTCGACGAACTGCTGGAGCGCCTTCACATCAAGCGGCCGAAGGGGTACGGTGTCATGTGCCAGGCGGAAGCGCTGGAAGCCGCTAAAAAGCTGGGGTATCCGGTGCTCATGCGCCCGTCCTATGTATTGGGCGGGCAAAACATGATCATTGCCTTTGCGCCGGAGGATATCGAAGAATATATGGAGATCATTCTGAGGCAAAAACAAGAGAACCCCGTGCTGATCGACAAGTATCTCAGCGGACGGGAAATTGAGGTAGACGCCATCTGCGACGGAGAGAGCGTGCTCGTCCCGGGCATTATGGAGCATATCGAGCGCACCGGCATCCATTCGGGCGACAGCATCGCCGTATACCCCGCTTTGCATGTCGATGACGCGCTCGCCGCCAAGATATTTGAAGTAACCCAAAAACTTTGTATGGCTTTGGACGTTAAAGGCCTTGTGAATATGCAGTACGTTCTGTATGAAAACGACGTCTACGTCATTGAGGTCAATCCGCGGGCGTCGCGCACGGTTCCGTATATCAGCAAGGTTACCGGCGTTCCCATGTGCGAGCTTGCCACAAGGGTCAGCATCGGCCAGACGCTCTCACAGCTCGGATATTCCTCGGGCATCGCGAAAATCCCGCCGTATTTCGCGGTCAAAGTACCGGTATTCTCCTTTGAAAAACTGGCCGGCGTGGATACGCATCTGGGGCCTGAAATGAAGTCCACCGGAGAAGTATTGGGGCTGGGAAAAAATCTTGAAGAGGCGCTTTACAAAGGGCTGGTCGCGGCGGGATATAAAATGAAAAAACGTGGCGGCGTGCTGATTACCGTCCGCGACAGCGATAAAGCCGAGATCGCGGAGGTCGCCAAAAAACTCACCCGCTGCGGTTTTTCCCTGTACGCAACGCGGGGCACCGCCAAATTTCTGGAAAGGAAAGGATTTTCCGTTCATGTTGTGGAGAAGATCCGTGAGTGCCCGGACAGCAACACCGCGACGCTTTTGGAAGGCGGCACGGTAAGCTATGTCATCTCCACATCCGAAAAAGGCAGGGATCCCGCCTTTGACGGCGTGAAGATCCGCCGGAAGGCCTGCGCTCTGGGCATCCCGTGCCTGACGTCCATCGATACGGCCAACGCGCTGGCGGACAGCCTGCTTTCGGGCTACAGCCAGATCAATACGGAGCTGGTCGATATAAACAATTTACGGAGCAGCCGCATGCGGCTGCCCTTCACGAAAATGCACAGCTGCGGCAATGACTATATCTATATCAACTGCTTTGCCCTTGAAATAAATTCGCCGGAATCGTTGTCGGTGCTATTGTCCGACCGGCACACCGGTGTGGGGGGAGACGGTGTGGTGTTAATCATGCGCTCGGAGATTGCCGACGCGAAAATGCGGATATTCAACCTTGACGGCAGCGAAGGCGCCATGGGCGGCAATGCCATCCGCTGTATCGCGAAATATCTCTACGACAACGGAATCGTCGCAAAGCGGGAAATGCGTATTGAAACAAAAAGCGGCGTCCGGGAACTGTATCTGTCCACCAGAAACGGGGCGGTATCGTCCGTGAAGGTGGACATGGGACGCGCCGAGCTGTGGCCTGAGAGAATACCCGTCCAACTGCCGGGGGAGGATGTCATCGCCAGACCGGTAACGATCGGCGGCAGAGACTATGCCGTTACCTGTGTTTCCCTGGGGAATCCTCATGCCGTGGTTTTTTGCGAAAACGTGGACAAGCTGAATCTGCGTGATATCGGCCCGCTGTTTGAAGACGACGCGTTGTTCCCTGACAGGGTAAACGCCGAATTTGTTGAGATCGTGGGCAGGAACCATTTGAAAATGCGCGCGTGGGAGCGCGGCAGCGGGGAAACGCGCTCCTGCGGCACGTGCGCATGCGCCTCGGCTGTGGCCGCCGTGCTGAACGGGCATTGCGACAAGGGCGCGGACATTAAGGTGCAGCTTCCCGGCGGCGATTTGATCATTCAATATACGGACAAGACCGTATATATGACGGGCGATTGCACAAAGGTGTTTGAAGGGATGGTGGAAATATGAGCGAGCTTGCGCTGGTACTTGATTTCGGCGGTCAGTATAAGGAACTGATTGCCGGCATGGTCAGGGCGCTGTCCGTCTATTCGGAAATAAGGCCGGGCGATATGACCGTTGAGGAGATCAAGGGGCTCAACCCAATCGGCATAATCCTGACAGGCGGGCCGAACAGCGTATACCTGCCCGGTTCGCCCAAGTGTGATCCCGCGATATTCAAGCTTGGCATCCCTGTTCTCGGCATCTGCTATGGCATGCATATGATGTGCCAGCTGCTGGGCGGTGAGGTCGCCCCCGGCGGTATTGGCGAATATGGCCGCGTCTATGTAACGCCGGGCGAATTATCGTCAAAGCTGTTTCGCGGCGCGAAAGAACCCTTTGCCGCTCTGATGAACCACAGGGACGCCGTAAAAAACTTGCCGGAAGGCTTTCAAACAACGGCGTCAACACCGGCCTGCATCGCGGCTTGTGAAAACGCCTCCCAAAACCTTTATGGCGTGCAGTTTCACCCTGAGGTCAAGCATACGGCCGGCGGGCGCGAGATTATCCAAAGATTTTTGTATGATATTTGCGGCGCGGCGGGTGATTATAAGCTGAATGATTATATGGACACGCAAATCAAGAAGATACGGCAAAAGATCGGCGGTCAAAAGGTGCTGCTTGCCCTTTCCGGCGGGGTTGATTCGTCTGTGTGTGCCGGCCTGCTGTCCAAAGCCGTGCCGGGACAGCTCACCTGTATCTTTGTTGATCACGGCTTTATGCGGCTGAACGAGGGCGATGCGATAGAGCGCGTATTTTCAAAGGGAAATCTCCAATTCATCCGCGTAAACGCGCAGGAACGGTTTCTTTGCAAGCTGCGAGGCGTGACAGAACCTGAAAAAAAGCGCAAGCTCATCGGCGAAGAGTTCATCCGCGTGTTTGAGGAAGAGGCCGCAAAGCTCGGCAATATCCCGTTTCTGGCCCAGGGCACCATCTATCCTGACATTGTCGAGTCCGGCGGCAAGCATGGCGCGACCATTAAGAGCCATCACAACGTGGGGGGGCTTCCGGAAAATCTCGCTTTTGCCGAAGTCGTGGAGCCGCTGTCCGGGCTTTTTAAGGACGAGGTGCGTATCCTTGGGAAAAAGCTGGGGCTGCCGGCATCGCTGGTGAAACGCCAGCCGTTCCCCGGGCCGGGACTCGCGATCCGCGTTATGGGCAGTGTCACGGAGGACAAGCTGGACATCATACGGCGGGCCGACGCCATCCTCCGCGAGGAACTGGACGGGTATAAAAGCAAGCCGGACCAATACTTTGCCGTATTGACCGATACCCGCTCCGTGGGCGTCAAGGGAGACGACAGGACCTATGACCCCGTGATCGCCGTTCGGGCGGTAACGACGGGCGATTTTATGACGTGCGAATACGCGCCGCTGCCGCACAGGGTTTTGCGTCGGATTTCTTCACGGATCACAAGCGAAATACAGGCGGTCAGCCGGGTGGTTTACGATATTACGTCAAAGCCGCCGGCGACGGTGGAATGGGAGTGAGGATCATGACCAAATACATTTTTGTAACAGGCGGCGTTGTTTCGGGGCTCGGCAAGGGGATCACCGCCGCGTCGCTGGGCAGGCTGCTTAAGCAGAGGGGCCTGAAGGTCGCGGCCCAAAAACTGGATCCGTATATGAATGTCGATCCGGGAACCATGAGCCCATTCCAGCACGGCGAGGTGTTTGTCACCGACGACGGCGCCGAGACGGACCTTGATTTAGGGCATTATGAGCGTTTCATCGACGAAAACCTGACGAAGCTGAGCAGCCTGACATCCGGGCAGGTGTACTGGAATGTGCTCGGACGTGAACGCGCGGGCGGCTATCTGGGCGGCACGGTGCAGGTCATTCCACACGTTACGGAGGAAATCAAGAACTTCATTTACGCCGGGGCCGAAAACAGCCGCGCCGACGTGCTGATCACCGAGATCGGCGGTACGACGGGCGATATTGAAAGCCAGCCGTTTCTGGAGGCCATCCGGCAGATCTCCCTTGAAAAGGGCGGCGAAAATTGTCTTTTCATCCATGTTACACTGGTTCCGTATTTAAAATGCTCCGGGGAACACAAATCAAAACCTACGCAGCACTCGGTCAAGGAACTGCGCGCCATGGGCATTGCCCCGAACATCATCATTGCGCGGGCCGATCAGCCTTTGAGCAAAGGCATTACAGAAAAGATAGCCTTGTTTTGCAATGTAAAGCCCGATTGTGTCATTGAGAACATCGACGTTTCCTCCCTATATGAAGCGCCGCTTATGCTTCATGAAAACGGCCTGGACAAGGTTGCCTGCCGGGCGCTGGGCCTCCTGGTTCCGGAACCGGATTTGGGCGACTGGCGGACGATGGCGCGAAAAATCAAGGCAAGAAAAAAGGAAACCAACATAGCGATCGTCGGAAAGTATGTACAGCTCCATGACGCGTACCTGTCCATCATAGAGAGTCTCAATCACGCGGGGTTCGAAGCTTCCGCCAATGTCGGAATCCGCTGGGTCGATAGCGGTGAACTGACCGGTGAAAATGTCGCGGAGCGTCTGAGCGGGATAGACGGGATGATCATTCCGGGCGGTTTCGGCGATAGGGGGATTGAAGGAAAGATCATCGCCTGCCAGCACGCGCGGGAAAACGACATACCGTTTTTGGGCATCTGTCTGGGTATGCACATCGCCGTAATTGAGTTCGCGCGGCATGTCTGCGGTCTCGCGGGCGCGCACTCCGGCGAAGTTGACGGAGCCGCGCCCCATCGCGTGATCGATATCATGCCCGGTCAGGTTGGCATGCTGGGCAGTGGCGGCACCATGCGCTTGGGCGCGTATCCCTGCAAGATCACGCATGGCACATTGCTAAACAGGCTGTACGGCGCGGATGAAATCAGCGAACGGCATCGTCATCGGTTTGAATTGAATAACGATTACCGGGAGCGGCTTACGGGCGCGGGGCTTGTCATTTGCGGCATGTCGCCGGACAACAGCCTTGTGGAGGCGGTCGAACTGCCGAAAAACCGTTTTTTCATCGGTGTTCAGTTCCATCCGGAGTTCAAAAGCCGTCCCAACAAACCGCATCCGCTATTCTTTGGGCTTGTCCGGGCGGCGGCCGGCGGGGAGAATGACCCGCTATGAGAAATTTATTTCGTAAAGCTTGACATTTGGGTTGTTCTATAGTATGATCACGCAAACAGCAAAGGCGCTGTGGGCTATACGTCCGCGGCGCCTTATTTTTTTTAGAAAGGGTGCTTAGTTGTGAGCAAATTGATTGTACCGAAGGATTACCGGCAGCTCCTTTCCGTATACGAAACCCAAACCGCTATAGGCGCAATCAAAAGAATATTTGAGGACAATCTGGCGCGGGCCCTTCATCTCAAGCGCGTATCCGCGCCGCTCTTTGTCGAGCCGCAAACGGGGTTAAACGACGACCTGAACGGCGTTGAGCGGCCGGTCGTCTTTGACATCAAAGAGATGCGGACCGACGCGCAGATCGTCCATTCGCTCGCGAAATGGAAGCGCATGGCGCTTTATCAATACGGATTCCCTGTGGGCGAAGGGCTTTATACCGATATGAACGCCGTGCGCCGCGACGAGGAGATGGACAACCTTCATTCCATTTATGTCGATCAGTGGGATTGGGAAAAGATCATCGACAGCGCTTCGCGCAACGAGAGCCTGCTAAGAGAGACGGTTGTCCAAATCGTGAACGCTATTTGCGACACGGCGGATAAAATCAAGGCGATGTATCCGGTTTTGAGCGTGGATCTATCGCGGAATGTCCGGTTCATCACAACGCAGCAACTTGAAGACATGTACCCGGAACTATCGCCGAAAGAACGTGAAAACGCGTGCCTGAAAGAATGCAAAACCGCGTTTATCATGCAGATCGGGGACATCCTGAAATCCGGCGTCAGGCATGACGGGCGCGCGCCGGATTATGACGATTGGACACTCAACGGCGATATTGTTTTCTGGAACGATATGCTGGGATGCGCTTTTGAGATTTCATCCATGGGAATCCGCGTCGATGCAGAAGCATTGGATGCGCAGCTTACAAAAGCAAACTGTGACGACCGCCGCGAGCTGCCGTTCCATAAAATGCTGCTTGAAGGGAAATTGCCGCTGACCATGGGCGGCGGTATCGGACAATCAAGGCTGTGCATGCTCCTCTTCCAAAAAGCGCATATAGGCGAGGTGCAGGTTTCGGTGTGGGACAAAAATACCATTTCCGGCTGCAAGGCCGCCGGCATTCCGCTATTGTGAGGTGTTCGAAATGAAAGATGTGCCGAATCTGTTTGGAAGTATGGTTTTTAACGACTCTGTCATGCGGGAAAAGCTGCCCAAAGATATGTATAAGGCATTGAAAAAAACAATGTCACAGGGTATGCATTTGGAACTGGACGTCGCCAATGTGGTGGCCAGCGCCATGAAGGACTGGGCGGTTGAAAAAGGCGCGACCCACTTCACCCATTGGTTTCAGCCCATGACGGGCATTACGGCCGAAAAGCACGAGAGTTTTATTGCCCCTTCAGGCGACGGAAAAATCATCATGGAATTTTCAGGGAAAGAGCTTGTCCGGGGAGAACCTGACGCGTCCAGTTTCCCTTCCGGCGGTTTACGCGCCACCTTTGAGGCGAGAGGGTATACCGTTTGGGATACAACCTCCCATGCTTTTATCAAGGACGGTTCATTGTGCGTTCCGACCGCGTTTTGCTCATACAGCGGTGAGGCGCTCGACAAAAAAACACCCCTGCTCCGCTCGATGGAGGCAATTAACAGGCAAGCGCTGCGCATCCTCAGGCTTTTTGGGAATACATCCGCACAACGCGTAATGTCGCAGGTTGGCCCGGAACAAGAATATTTCCTTATTGATAAAGAAATGTACCTGAAACGGCCTGATTTGGTTTGTACCGGCAGAACGCTATTCGGCGCCCGTCCGCCCAAGGGGCAAGAGCTTGACGATCATTATTACGGCAGTTTAAAGCCAAGGGTGTCCGCCTTTATGAAGGAGCTTGATGAAGAGCTCTGGAAACTGGGCGTTTGCGCCAAGACTAAGCATAACGAGGTCGCTCCGGCCCAGCATGAGCTTGCGTCCGTCTATACGACGGCGAATATCGCCACCGATCACAATCAGCTTGTGATGGAGATGATGAAGATTGTCGCGAACCGCCACGGTCTTACCTGCCTGCTTCACGAAAAGCCATTCGCCGGTGTGAATGGAAGCGGCAAGCATAACAATTGGTCTATCAGCACCGATACGGGCATGAATCTGCTTGAACCGGGTCAGACGCCGCATGAAAACGCGCAATTCTTATTGTTCCTGGCCGCTGTCGTCAAAGCGGTGGACGAATACCAGGATTTGCTTAGAATTTCGGCGGCAAGCGCCAGCAATGATCACAGGCTCGGCGCAAACGAAGCGCCGCCTGCTATCGTTTCCATGTTCCTTGGCGAAGAGCTGACGGAAATTCTGGAAGCGCTTGAAAACGGCACCGATTATCAAGGCAAGGAAAAACACCAAATGGAGATTGGCGTGACGGTACTGCCGCATTTTCCCAAAGACGTGACGGACCGTAACCGAACGTCGCCCTTCGCGTTTACGGGCAACAAATTTGAGTTTCGCATGCCAGGTTCAACTTTTTCCACCGCAGGCCCCAATATTATCCTCAATACGGTGGTTGCGGAAGTCTTGCGGCAGTTTGCGGATCATTTGGAAAAGTCGAATGAATTCAACGGCGATCTGGCGTCGCTGATCAAGAAGACGTATAAAGAACATAAGCGGATTGTTTTCAACGGCAACAATTACGCGGATGAATGGGTAATCGAAGCTGAAAGGCGCGGGTTATCAAACCTGAAGACGACCGTAGATGCCCTTCCCGCGTTTATTTCCCCCAAAAGCGTCGCGTTGTTTGCGAAACAACATGTTTTCACCGAATCGGAGATTCGCTCGCGTTATGAGATTCTATTGGAAAGCTATTGCAAAAGCATCCATATTGAAGCGCTCACGATGGTGGATATGGTCAGGGGAGAGATTATTCCAGCCAGCGTGGCGTATCAACATACGCTGGCAAGGCTTCTGCGGCAAAAGCTAGCCTGCGGTGAATATGACGTGTCTGTGGAAGAGCATTTGCTGGACAATATTGCGAAACGATCCGCTTGCATGCTGAAAAAGCTGACCATTCTGGAAAACGCGCTTTTAGCGTCCAAGGAAACACGGGATATTCTCACACAGGCGGTTTTTTATCGCGACAGCGTTTTTGCCGCCATGTCTGAATTGCGGCTGATTGTTGACGAGCTTGAAACGCTCGTGGCCAGGAAGTATTGGCCGTTTCCGACATACGCGAAAATGCTCTACAGCGTTATGTGATACCGTTTCGTCATACTATGGCTAGAGGGGAAGGGGCGTGAACAAAGGTCAGGAAGGAATAAGAAGCTTTATGAATAAATGAACAGCGGCCAAAGCGCCCAAAGCGTTGATGATCGCCTTGGAAAAAAAAGAGGTGAAGCCGTTGTTTGCGTTTTTCCTAAAACAGCAATGAATAACCGTATGGCTGATCAGAAAAACGTCCACTACAGAGTACAGTAGGGTGTTTGCGTATGCGTATGTTGCCATGCGATAATCCCACCCTTTCATTTCTCACGCTTTGTGAATAAGGATATCCCAAAGGATTGACGGCTTCGTCTTTAGCGGCCTGCTTTTTTATACACATTTTATCATGAAAAAGACTGGTTTTCAATGAAAACAATCTGGGCATAGTCAGAAGCGTCCGGCCGTACTTGTTTCATTTGTATTTCAAAATTCTAATATTTTTTCTATTTCTCAACAATTTACGCTATTCATATTGACAAAAAGGAGCTTATGGTTACACTGTCCATATGGAATTCTTATACAAATAAGGAAAATGTGTCCAGAAAGAAACCTCAAAATACTGAGGCATTATTTCAAAATAGTTCATAAACAAAAGGAGCGGCAAGATCATGCGCAGAAAGCTCACGGCGTTGTTTGTCATGGTAACGGTATTCATCGCGAGCCTGTCCCCGTCTATCCAGGCGATAGCGGAATCGACGGTCTTTCACGACATGGGCGGCTACCGCATGCGTCATAACCTGGACGGCAGCGTGACCATGGAAATCTACCCGGAGATAGAAATGGTTCGCGAAGGCTCTGGAACGGAGGATGCGTCGGCTGCGCAAGAAGCCGAGATACCTTTCCAAAGCGAATTCACATCGGCGTTTACGCCAGGGCAGGCGCTGATGACGTTGACCATGGGAGACGGGCACGTTTCCTTCACGCCGGTCATGCTGGAAGGACTGGTGACGGTTACGGAAGAGGAAGAGCCGGAGACCGGC